>JAWOCW010000015.1:0-9729 GCA_046483615.1 Desulfosudaceae bacterium | reverse complement strand
TCCGGATGGGTCAGAGTTTACAGGGGTTTCAAGAGAAGAGGGTGTTTCTTAGCCGGGCAGATATGGGCGCAGTTACCGCAGCCGAGGCAGTACAGGGTGTTGACGTGAACTCGGAAGTGGTAGCCGTCCAGCCCCTTGCCCTTGGCCGGAATGGTGGCGAAACTCTCCGGCGCCTGGTTGAGTTCTTCATCGGTCAGCAGAACCGGCCGGATGGCGGCGTGGGGACAGACCATGGCGCACTGGTTGCACTGAATACAATTTTCGGCAACCCATTCCGGCACGTTGATGGCAATACCCCGTTTTTCATATTTAGTAGTCCCCACCGGGAAAATACCGTCCGGTGAAAAGGCGCTTACCGGCAGCTTGTCACCCTGCTGGGCCAGCATGGGCATCATGACGTTCTTGACGAAATCGGGCAGACCGGCGTGGGGATAGACTCCGGCGTCGGTGGCCTCGGCCCACTTCGCCGGGTAATCCACGGGCACGATATTCTCCAGGGTTTTGTCGACCGCCTCGCAATTCATGTTGACGATGTTTTCGCCCTTTTTGCCGAACATCTCTTTGATCTGGGCTTTCAGATGATTGATGGCGTCATCCACCGGGATAACATTAGCCAGTTTGAAAAAGGCCGTCTGCATGATCATATTGATACGACCGCCCAGGCCCACTTCGCCGGCGATCTTGACGGCGTCAATAATATAGAACTTCAGCTTCTTGCGGGCGATGGTCCGCCGCATGGCCGCCGGCAGCTTTTCCTCCATCTGGTCCATGGTCCAGTTGGTGTTGAGGACAAAGGTACCGCCTTCCTTGATACCCTCCAGCACATCGTAAGTATCCACGTACCCGGCCTTGTGGCAGGCGATATAATCGGCGGCATCAATCTGGTAGGTGGACTGGATGGGAGTTTTACCGAAGCGCAGATGCGACATGGTCACCCCGCCGGATTTCTTGGAATCATAGGCGAAATAGGCCTGGGCGTACATATCGGTGTTATCGCCGATGATCTTGATGGCGCTCTTGTTGGCGCCGACGGTGCCGTCCGAACCCAGCCCCCAGAATTTGCACTGCACCGTGCCTTCCGGAGCGGTATCGATCTCCTCGGCTACCTCCAGGGAGGTATGGGTGACATCATCATTAATGCCCACGGTAAAATGATGTTTGGGCGCGTCAGCCGCCATGTTGTCATAAACGGCCTTGACCATGCTGGGGGTAAACTCCTTGGAGCTGAGCCCGTAGCGACCGCTGAGAATTTCCGGGGCCTGCTCATGCTCCAGGTAGGCGGTGCAGATGTCTTCATAAAGCGGGTCTCCGACGGCGCCGCGCTCCTTGGTCCGGTCCAGGACGGTAATCTTTTCGACAGTGTCAGGAATTGCCGCCAGCAGGTGCCGGGTGGAAAAAGGCCGGAACAGGCGGACTTTGACCAGGCCGACTTTTTCGCCTTTGGCAGTCAGGTAGTTGACCGTCTCCTCGATGGTTTCGCAGGAAGAGGTCATGGAAATAATAATCCTGGTGGCATCCGGCGCTCCCACGTAGTCAAACAGATTGTAGGAACGACCGGTCAGGTCGCTGACCATCTTCATGTATTTTTCAACAATGGCCGGAACGCGGCTATAATAGGAATTGGAGGCTTCCAGATTCTGAAAATAAATATCCGGATTCTGGGCGGTCCCGCGCAATTCCGGACGTTCCGGGTTGGCGCCCCGGGCGCGGAATGCTCGCAGGGCGTCGTAATTGACCAGTTTGGCCATATCGTCATAAGCTATGGCCTCGATTTTCTGAATTTCATGCGAGGTGCGGAAACCTTCGAAAAAATGAACAAAGGGCAAACTGGCCTCTATGGCCGCCAGGTGGGTCACCAGGCCCAGGTCCATGACCTCCTGAACCGAAGCCGAAGCGAGCATGCAGAAACCGGTCTGTCGCACCGCCATGACATCCTGGTGGTCGCCGAAGATGGATAAGGCGTGGCCGGCGAGGGAACGGGCGGTGACGTGGATCACCCCCGGCAGAAGCTCCCCGGACATTTTGTACATATTAGGGATCATCAGCAGCAATCCCTGGGAAGCCGTGAAAGTTGAAGTCAGCGCGCCTCCGGCCAGGGAACCGTGAGCGGCCGCCGCCGCTCCGGCTTCCGACTGAAGCTGACGGACCAGCATGGATTGTCCGAAAATGTTTTTCTTCCCGCCGGCCGCCCATTCATCAGCTGTTTCCCCGATGGGCGAAGAGGGGGTTATCGGATACAAAGTGGCCACGTCACTCATGGCGTACGCCACGTAAGCGGCAGCCGTATTGCCGTCGATGGTTTTCATGGTTGCCATAAGATACTCCTTTTTTGATACACTTCAGGTGGTTTTTGTTTAACAGTGCGATCAAGCAGCCATAGAGCAGAGTGCCGGAGAGGTTATCCACCTCAGGGCACAGCTTATAAACGTAATATAACAATCTCAACTTGTAAACATAAAAATATCGGCTGAGGCTCTGAGCCTGATCGATCAGGGTTAATCGATCAGCTTGCTTTTTCATTCATATCTGTGATAAAAAGTACCAATCGGTTAATCCGGCGGTTGCCCGGGCCAATCCGGCCGCGGGCACGGGTTCCGTCAGGGCCGGTCCGGATAAGTTCAGGCCGCCGACGTGATAATCTTTTAAAAAATTCGGCGTCACAAAGGCAGGGTACTTTTCAGGACGGCCGGCCGACAACCAACCACCAGGCAGGGTCAATAAGACAAAATGAAAACGATATCCTTTTTTTTCGATTGCGGGGCTTCCCGGAAGCTTGCCCAAGGAACGAGCCTGGTCCTGGTGTTGCTGATGGTCGCGGCGGTACCGCTGGCGGCTCAAAGCCGGATGGGAAACACGGCCGTCGGAGAGGCGCCGTTTACCGACACCTTCGGCGATGAAGAGCGGGAAAAAAGCGAAGAAACTCCCGATCCGGCTGACGAATCGGCTGATGAGCCGGGGGATGACGAATTTGACGAGTTTTCGGAATTTGACGAGTTTGAGGAAGGCGGCTCCGAACAGGCCGTGTTTGACCCCCTGGGCGGTTACAACCGGGTCATGACCCAGGTCAATGACCGCCTTTATTACCTGGTATTAAAGCCGGCCGCCCAGGGCTACCGGCTGGTGGTGGCGAAACCGGCCCGGAAAAGCATTTCTCATTTTTTTACCAACCTGGGCTTTCCGGTCCGTTTTGTCAACAACCTGCTGCAGCTGAAAGTTGAACGGGCCGCCACGGAAGTGGTCCGGTTCGTGGTCAACAGCAGCATCGGGGTGGTCGGGCTGTGGGATCCGGCCACCAAAATCATGGAGCTGCCCCTCTACCAGGAAGATTTCGGCCAGACCCTGGGCCATTACGGCTTGGGCGGAGGATTTCCCGTGGTGCTGCCTCTGCTGGGTCCATCCAACCTGCGCGACGCCTGCGCCAAGGTGGTGGACCGGCCGCTGTCTCCGGTCAGTTATATTGACGACAACGAAGCAGAACTGATTTTCAGGGCTGTCGGCACGGTCAACGGTACTTCGCTTCGGATCGGACAATATGAAGCCATGACCGAGGACGCCGTGGACCTGTATATCCTGTTAAGACAGGCCTATCAACAAAACCGCGATAAACAGATAAAGGAGTGACCATGCCTAAATCATTCATGCAGGCTGTTCTGGTGACAGGTTTGATTTTGTTGCTCGGCCTGCCCGGTGCCGCGGACAATTCCGACCAGGTCAAATCCCTGCTGAAAACAAAAATCGATAAAGTTCTGGAGGTCTTGAAGCAACCGGATCTGAGCGAAACCCAAAAGCGCCGGCAGATCATGGACGAGATCAGCCCGGTCATTGATTTTCCCCTGATGGCCAAACTATCGCTGGGCAAACAGCACTGGCAGTCCCTGAGCGAAAAACAGCGGAAAGACTTTGTCGATTTGTTCGTCAAGCGCCTGAAAAATTCTTATCTTGACAAGACCTCGCTTTACTCGGACCAGGAAGTGGTTTACGAAGAACCACTTACCGGTTCCGGCAAGGTTGCCATCCCCACCAAAATTACAACCAATGAAGAACCGGTGAAGGTGATCTACAAGTTTTACCGGCCCGGGGACGCCTGGAAGATATATGACATTGAAATCGAAGGCGTCAGCTTTATCAAAAGCTACCGCTCCCAGTTTAATGAAATTCTCAAGGACGGCACGGTTGAGGACCTCTTCAAAAATCTGCAAAAATCAGCCAAGGAAGAATAACCGGTTCGATCCGCACCCGCGGCTTCGAAAGCCCGGCTCTTCTCAACAATCAGTTCGCGAGGCTGCATGAAACCAATATCCGCCCCCGCCCCGGCGGGGTTAATAATTGTCAATTGTTTTTTACTGGCCCTGGTTGAGGCTGTCGTCTTTTTCCTGGTACCGGAGGCGCCGCCGGCCGGGATGAGCGGAATCATGGCCGGGGTCTGGTTCAAACCGGTCTTGATGGCGGCCATGGCCGCTTTATTTCTGGCCGGAACCCTGGCCCAATGGCTGACCTGTCGCCGTTCTCTTTCGAGGACCGTCGCGGCAGCGGAAAAAACCGCCGCCGAAAAACCGCCGCCAGAGACGGACCAGGGTCCCTCGGCCCGGGAAAAACGCCGCCATCACAACAAAAAACTGTACCTGCATCTTTTGTCGGTGCTGCAAGCCGAGGGCCGGCTGCTCGATTTTTTGAATGAAGACCTGCAGGCTTTTGAGGACAGCCAGATCGGGGCCGCCGCCCGGGGAGTTCATGACAACTGCCGGCAGGCCCTGGCCAGGTATGTGACCCTGGGTCCGGTTATCGAGGAGGCCGAAGGCCAAGCGGTAACAATCGACCCCCGTTCTGATCCGGACCGTTTCCAGCTCAGCGGCAATGTCACCGGCGACCCCCCCTTCCAGGGCGTGGTGACCCATCCCGGCTGGCGGGCCGGGACTCTGAACCTCCCCGAATTCTCATTTTCCGGAGACCCGGAAATAATCGCCCCGGCCGGGGTAAAGATCACCTGATGGTTACCCCGGATATTTCCTGAAATATCCGGGGTAACGAATTGACGGGGCCGGTGTTTTTTACCGGGCCGTCACCCAGGTGCCCGGCCACCAGGTCGGCGCAATCCATGCCGCTCTGACAGGCCAGCTCGGTGCCCACGCCCCGGGCCGGGCCGGCGCAGTCCCCGGCCAGATAAAGCCCCGCTACCGGGGTGGCGTGCCCCGGCCGGCCGGCCCCGGTCTGGCTGGTGGTCTGGGCGGTGGAAATGGCGGCGCCGCTGCTTTTGCCGATCCAGGTGGCCAGCGCCCGGACTGTCCATTGATCGCAGAAAATCATGTTTTCGGCCAGCCCCGGAATCAATCCTTTCAAAGCCGTCATCATCCGATCCATCCAGATCCGGGGAGAATCTGCCAGGGGGATGTCCAGGTGAGGGGCGCCGGCCACGGCGGTTATCAACTGACAACCGGGCGGGGCCAGGTCCGGATCATAGTTGGACGGCACCGGCACGTAAACCGGCACGTACTCCCCGATCTTTCCCCGCCGGGCCTCTTCGTACAGCCTCCTCATGAGGGCCTCGCTGATATCGCCTGACCGCCGGGCCGGGTAGATACCCACCAGCGACCCGGCCCGAAGCAGCGGCCGGCGGACCCCGATCTTGGCCTGAAAAGCGGTCATGGAAGGAACCAGGGCCTCAACTTCTTTTAAATAGGCGGCCGGAAAATGCTGCCGCCCGGTCAGGCCCAGGACGGTGTCCTTAACGGCCGAAGTGCTGATAACGGCCCGGGCGCTGATGGTTTCCCCATTTCTCAGGACCACCCCGCGGACAGCGGCGGGCTGTCCGGAAACGAGAATCTGCTTGACCGGCGCGTTCAGGCGCAAAACGGCGCCGTGTTTCCGGGCTCCGCTCAGAAATGTGGCGGGGATGGCAACCGCCCCGCCCCTGGGATAGCGCACCGTTAAACCGGAAGCCGCCATTTTCTGAAAGTTCCAGACGGATTCTCCGGCCGAGGCGTCCCAGATGGGCAGCACAAAATAGAGCCCCATCAAAAAACCGATGACGGTCAGCACCTGGATATTGGAGGTATACCTTTTCATGAAGGCCTCAAGGGAGACCTTGTCCAGGGCCTCGATCTGCCGCGGTTTCATCAGGAGCATATCTTTGAACATCCGCAGCAGGGCCGGATATTCCCGGGGCGAAATATCGGCCTGATAAAGAAAATGGATCAAAAAAGGAATCTTCGGCAGCCACCCCGACGGAACGGGAAGGTCCAGGTTGAAACCGCGCAGATGAGTCATGGGATTGACCCGGACGAACCGGATCGGCTCTCCCAGGCCCAGGCGGCGGGTGCATTCCCCGAACGGTCCCTGGTTGCCGCGGATAAAGAGGTGGGTGCCGGCGTCAACCTGAAAGCCCTGCTTCCGGTAATAGGAGCAGGAGCCGCCGGGCCGGGGATTTTTTTCCAGGAGGAGTGTTTTCAAGCCGTGCCGGGCGCAGATAGCCCCGGCCGCGGCTCCGCCCAGACCGGTCCCGATGACGATAACGTCAAAATCCGGCCGGCCGGAACCAGCCTCCCGGTCACCGCCGCTATGACTGCCTGAAACGGTAATAATCCGATCTCCCGTCCAAAATTTATAGCCGGCCCTGCTCCCGCCCCCGTGTTTTAAAAAAATTATGGGCACCTCTAAAAATTGCCTTTTGGCACGATGTCGGCGTTGTGCTCAAATTTTAATCCTCGAAATACTTCACTGTATTCCTCCGGTTAAAATTCTCGCACGCCTTGACCTCGAAAAAAAATGCTAATTTTTAGAGATACCCATTATAAAAATATTATCACGACAAGGCCGGGGAGACAATCAATTTGGCTCCAACAATTTAACCCCAACATTTCATGAAAGATCCGGCGCTGCCGCGCCCTTAATTTGACAAGAACGGATTTCGTTCTTATTTTACGTTTTTTCAATAAACCCGCTGTTGTCCAGTATAACCCGGGCGCGCGTTGGCGTGAAAATGATCTCGGTGGAAGTGGTTTTTATGAGCACCATTGGCACCTTTTGGGGAAAAGCCGGTGGCAACCGGCGGCGTTAAGAATTTCTCGCTGTTTGAGGGCGTCAGCCCGAGTTCGAGAAATTTAGCAGGCGGTAGTAACCGGCCCCCAAAAGGGGCCAGGTGCGAAGAAAAACCACTTCCACCGAGACCGCTGAAATTCAATTTTGAACAACCATGGCCTGATTTAACACTTTAATTTGCCGTCCCGATTTTGACTTCTTACAAGACCATCAAGGATAACCATGACTGTTGAGGACAAACTTTTCGCCGTCGGCATTGATCTTGGCACCACCAACTCGGCCGTATCCTTCGCCCGGCTGGACACCGAGGCCGGCGTCAGGCCGGCCATTGAACGCTTTGACATTCCCCAGCTGACCGGCAGCGGCGAATTTTCCAGAAAACCGGTTCTGCCCTCCTTTGTCTACCTGCCCGGCGACTATGAGATATCAGAAGAAGCCATCGCCCACCCCTGGCGCATGCCGGACAAACGTTTTGCCGGCAGTTTCGCCCGGGATTTCGGCGCCAACATCCCGGCCCGACTGGCTGTTTCCGCCAAAAGCTGGTTGTGTGAAAAGGACGCTGACCGGACCGCCCGCATCCTTCCCTGGGGCGCGCCGGACGAGGTGGGCAAGATTTCGCCGGTGGAAGCCTCGGCCGCCTGCCTGGCCCATATCAAAAACGCCTGGAACCTTTCCCGGGGCGAGGAAGAAGAGGAGTACCTGGAAAACCAGCTGGTGGTGGTAACCGTACCGGCCTCTTTTAACGAGGTCGCCCGGGACCTGACCCTGGAAGCGGCCGCCCTGGCCGGCTTGAACGATATTATTCTGCTGGAAGAACCGCTGGCCGCCTTTTACAGCTGGCTGACCCGCCACGAGGATGACTGGCCCGAACTGGTCGCGCCCGGAGAACTGATCCTTGTCTGTGACGTGGGCGGCGGCACCACCGACCTGACCCTGATCACCCTCAGCGAGGCCGACGGCAGCCCCCGCTTTGAGCGCATTGCCGTGGGCGACCACCTCATCCTGGGCGGCGACAACATGGATCTGGCCCTGGCCCGGGAAGTGGAGACCCGGATCGGCCGCGCCTTGTCCACTGATAAACTTAAAACACTCTGCCATCTCTGCCGCCGGGCCAAGGAACAACTGCTGGAAAACCGTTCCCAATCCGAACGAATCACCCTGATGGGCGAGGGCAGCGGCCTGATTGCCGGCACCATTTCGGCCGACCTGACCGGGGAAACCGTCCGGGATGTCGTCCTGGAGCAGTTCTTCCCGACCGATCCCCGAAAGAAGGAAGAGGGTCAGGACCGGCCCAGGACCCGTTCGGAATTCGGCCTCTCTTATGAAAGCCAGAACGCCGTCACCGCCCACCTCCTAAAATTTCTGGACCGTCATGGCGACGATACCAGGAAGCTTTTGTCCAAACCCCCGGTTCCCGACCTGATTCTTTTTAACGGCGGCGCCCTGCAGCCGGACATAATCAAGGACCGTATCCGGGACTGCCTGCGCCGGGACTGCGCCATCGATGATCCGCGGTCTCCCCGGATCATGGACAACCCGGCCCATGACGCCGCCGTCTCCATCGGCGCCGCCTACTACGGCCTGGTCAAGGCGGGGCAAGGCGTCCGCGTGGGCAGCGGCAGCCCCCGTTCCTTTTACCTGGGCGTGACCGGCCCATCCGATCCGGAGGACAAGGAATCCGGGCTGTGCGTGGTGGAACGGGGCGTGGAAGAAGGCACCGCCATTGAACTGGCGGAAAACAGTTTCGAGGTGGTGGCCAATCGCCAGGTCAGCTTCAACCTGTACAGCTCCAGTTTTCGGTCCGGCGACCGCCCCGGGGACATCATCCGGATCGACGACACGGTCACCCCCCTGCCGCCGGTGCGGACCGTCATAAAATTCGGGGAAAAAGGTCTGGCCAGAAACATTCCGGTCCGGATCGAAGCGGAATACACCGAGCTGGGCACCCTGGTGCTGTGGTGCCGCTCTTTGGTCAGCCCGCACCGCTGGCAACTGCAATTCCAGTTGCGACAGATGGCCGCCGGCCTGGACCTGCCGGATACCGGCACCACCATGGACGCGGCCGTGGTGGACAATGCCCTGGCCGAGGTTGAAAAAATTTTTTCAGACCCGGCCAGGGATCAGGCCGCGGCCAAACGCCTCTCCGGCCTGGCCCAGGAGCTGTCCCGGATGGTGGCCCTGCCCCGGGACAAGTGGCCCCTGTCTTTTTTGCGCGCCCTGGCTGATACCCTCCTTTCCTTGAAACACCTGCGCCGGACCTCGGCCGCCCATGAGGCCCGCTGGCTCAACCTGACCGGCTTCGCGGTCCGTCCCGGCCTGGGCGACGGCTTCGACGGAGAACGGGTCAAGGCCCTGTGGCGGATATACAACCGGGGGCTCTGCTTCCCCAACCAGGCCCAGGTCAAAACCGAATTATGGATCATGGCGCGGCGCGTTGCCTGCGGACTGAAACCGGGCCAGCAGCGGCAGCTGCTGCAGGACGTCTCGCCCCTGATCATGCCCCGCCAGGGCGGCGGCCGTAAAATTCCGGCCCAGGAAGCCGTGGAAATCTGGATGGCGGTGGCCAACCTGGAACGCCTCCTGGTAAAAGACAAGATCGCCTGCGGCCGGGCCCTGCTGCCGCTGGTAACCTCCAAAAAGGGCAAACCTCAGCATCTCTGGGCTCTGTCCCGGCTGGGGGCGCGGGAAATGCTG
>JAWOCW010000361.1:0-19278 GCA_046483615.1 Desulfosudaceae bacterium | reverse complement strand
ATACTGCAACTCCTTGCCATAGTAAAGTTCCGAACCGACCGAGGTGATCATTACGTCCGGTATCTCTATGTCGTGTTTTTTGAGGTACTCGATGGTTGATTCAATGGTTCGACCGGTGGCCACGCCAAAGCCCATCTTCTCCCGGTTGTCGCCAAGGATTTTCAACAGTTCGTCCAGCTTGGAATTGTCCTCCCCGATCAGGGTCTCGTCAATGTCGGTAACCATGAAATAATCCAGGCCCAGGATGCGACGGCCGATGGCGTCGCCGGGGCGGGCCGGCTCCATGCCGGTTTCACCGGACTTTTCCACGATTTTTTTGACTTCTTTGATATAGGTATCAGCGTGGCTGTCCCAGGTGTAGTATTTCCTGACGTTTACAGTACCGTTTCGAGAATAGGTTCTCCACTTCTCCTGGTCGGTAATAATTGTTTTGATGGCCTGGCTGATTTCCCGGGTTTGGGTGGGGTCGATCAGAACGCCGCATTGGCAGTTTTCAATAATATCGTGGGGACCGCCGTCATTGGTGGCCACCACCGGCAGACCGGTAGCAGCGGCCTCGATAAGGGTGAGGCCGAACGGTTCCGTCAGGGCCGGGTTGACGAACACTCCCTTTTTCTCCGCGGTAATGCGGTAAAGCTCCGGTACCTCATATTCAAAATCATGCTTCTTGGGAATGGCCATCTTGCCGTAAAGATCATATTTGTCCATGTTAAGCAGCATCATCGTCAAGACTTCTTTCTCATTCTCCTCCTTGTCGGTGATGTCTTTTCTGATGCCCGCGAATATGGCCAGGTTGGCCATGGAAGAAAGTTCCTTGTCTTCACCATAGGCTTTGATCAGTCCCGAGATGTTTTTTCGCTTATCCGGCCGGGACAGGGCCAGGATTATGGGGCGGTCCGGATGCATGAAAAAGCGGTCCAGCTCTTCGATGACCGAGGCCCGGGCATAGATCAGTGTTTCCGCTTTTTCATGATTTTCAGAGGCGATATCGTGGTAATAGGGGTAAAACCGTTCGATATTCAGCCCCGGTGGAATAACTTTGTACCGGGGCATGTGGCCGTCCTTATAGGCGCCGTATTGCTGCTCAACCTCCTGCCTGGTGCTGGCGACGACCAGATCGCAGGTTTTAAGCACGTCTTCTTCCACGTAAATGCGCTGGTTTATTTTATACTTTTTGACGATATCTTCTTCTTTCATACCGTCGTTAAGCAGGCGGGCTTTTTTGGAATGACCCAGGGAGTGGCCGGTAAAAATGAAGTTGACGTTAAACAACTGGGCCAGCTGACCGGCCACGTAACCGGCATCGGCGTAGTGGCCGTGGACAATGTCGGGAACCTGGTTCTGCGATTTTATGAACTGGATGGTTTTATCGACGTATTCATCCAGATGGGGCCAGAGCAGCTCTTTACGGATATATTTTATGCCGCCGCAGCGTATCCGCACTATTCTGAACTTGTCATTAACCTGGGTGACCGGTTCGGCGTAATCATCGGAGATGTTTTTATCGTTGATCAAGCGGGTCATCAGGTCTACTCGCGTCACGTCATCGCGCTGGCTCAGATGACGGGCCAGTTCGATGACGTATTGCACCTGACCGCCCGTGTCGGCGTCCCGGCCCAGTTCCAGATTCTTATCCCGGATCAGGCCGTGAATACTGAACATTTGAATATACAGCTTGTCTTTTTTCATGATTTCAACACAATTTTTTTATATTTGTAATTTAACGTTAATAGTAAAGTTCGATGATATCAAGGATGGCCTGGCGGGATTGTTCCACGCACCGGCGGCCTTCTTCAATCGCTTCTTTGGCCCGGTGAAATTCCATTAACCTGATATTGCCGATCCGGGGCATCAGCAGCAGGTCCGGCGGGTCCCCGGCCAGGCGGCTGCGGGTGATCCTCTCCTGCATGATCAAAATGGAGCTGTTAACTACTTCAAAAACCCCGGGAGTGTCATTGTCGCTGGTAAATTTTTTGAAAAAACCGAAATCCCATTTACCGGATTTTTTATCCTCCTCTGGTTCCTGGTCGGTTTTTGAGGTATCATCCTCTTCCGTCTCTTCTTCTTCCGTCTCCCGGTCGGACTGAAAATTGGCCTTGATCATGCCGGCGTTGACATTGACGGCCAGGACCAGTTCCGCCTTCATGGCCCAGCAGGCGGACACTGGAATGGGATTGACCAGGCCGCCGTCGATCATCCATTCGTTATTGAGACGACAGGGGGTGAACATGCCCGGAAGAGAGATGGAGGCGCGAATCGAGTCCAGCAGGGAACCGGAGTTGAGCCAGACTTCCCGGCCGGAGGTCAGTTCGGTGGCGATAGCCGTGAAGGGAATGGGCAGGTCTTCGATCCGGCTGTCACCGATGTGGTCCCGGAAAAAATCAAACAGGCGTTCTCCCGCGATAACTCCGCCGTTGAGCAGGCTGAAGTCGAAGAATCCCAGAACCGTTCGCCGGTTGAGGGTGACCAGCCAGTCGGCCAGCTTCTGGAGGTTGCCGCCGGCATAAGCGCCGGCCACGATCGCCCCGGCGGAACAGCCGCTGATAACATCCGGTTTGACGCCTATTTCTTCCAGCCCCTGCAACACGCCGATATGGGCCCAGCCGCGGGCGGCGCCGCTGCCCAGGGCCAGGCCGATTCTGGGTGAAGACATTGATTAATCTCCCTGTTTACCGGAAGGTCCGGTCTCCGGTGGTCATTTATCAGAGTAAAAAATATTTTAACCTGGTCCGACCGAATTTTTCATGAATTTTTTTGATAACTGCTTTTTTAAAATCAGCGGTCTCGTCGGACCGGCCGTCGCGGGCAAGGGAACCAGATGGTCGGGAAGAACGAATATCAGGACTATCATAAGAGCGCCTTGTCCGGGTTGAACTTTTTGCTTGTTTGTCCGGGAGCTCCGTATTATTTTATCGTCAGCAAATTCCAATAATAATCCGGACTCGTTCAGGACTCGTAATCTGGATTTTTTTTCGATAAGTTGCTGGAATTAAAAAATAAGTTGGCGGAAGTGCATGGGAATCGAACCCACCCGGGACGGTGTTAGCGCCCCACACCGGATTTGAAGTCCGGGAGCATCACCAGAACGCTGCGCACTTCCGTTCTTTTATCAAGTTAATAACGCCAGGCCGGTCTGTCAACAGTTTTTGATCGCGATCGTCCGCGGAAATGAGTGATTTATGATTAACCGTGAAAGAATGAAAAAGACCTTTGAAGCTTTAGTAACCACCGACAGTGTTTCCGGAGAGGAGAGGGCGGTAAGCCGGATGCTGGCCGACATGTTTACCCGCCTTGGCGCGGAGATCTTTATCGATGAGGCCGGTAAAAAGGTCGGCAGCAATACCGGTAACCTGGTGGTCAGGTTCGCCGGAGACCCCCGCCGCGAGCCTTTGCTTATCTGCGCCCACATGGATACCGTTGAGCCGGGTAAGGGCATTGTGCCGGTATTCAAGGATGGTGTTTTTTCCAGCCGGGAGGAAACCATTCTCGGGGCCGATGATAAAAGCGCCATTGCCATCATTTACGAGGCTGTCAGCGCTCTGGCAGAGTCCGGGGAGACTTTTTGTCCCCTTGACCTGGTTTTTACCGTGTGCGAGGAGATCGGGCTGATGGGAGCCAAGCACTTTGATTATGGGCTGTTGCGGGCGACTTCCGGATATGTTCTGGATGCCACTGATGTGGCCGGTCTCGTCACCAGGGCCCCGGCCGCCAACCGCCTGCGGTTTGTCATTCACGGCCAGGACGCCCATGCCGGGGCTCATCCCGAAGACGGCCTCAATGCCATTGCCGTTGCCGCCCGGGCCATCGCCCGCCTGGAACCCGGCCGGGTGGACGAGGAATCCACTTTTAATATCGGCCTGATCGAAGGCGGCCGGGCCACCAACATCGTGCCGGACAGGGTTACGGTCCGGGGTGAGGTCCGCAGCCGGCGGGATGACAAACTGGATAAGATCACGGAAGAGGTGGTGGCCGTGTTCCGCGAGACCGTGGCCGCCGAGGCGGAAAAACACAACCACCAGGGGCTGCCAGCGGTGGAGGTAACGGTTAACAGTGATTTCAAAAGCCTGAACATCCCTTCGGATCATCAGATTGTGGTCAGGGCCAGGCAGGCCGCCGCCAATCTCGGTTTTGATCTTACCGAAAAGGAGTCCGGCGGCGGTTCCGACGCCAATATTTTTTCGGAGCACGGGGTAGTCACCGGCATTCTGGGAACCGGCATGAGAGACATGCATACTACCCGGGAAACCGTGTCCCTGGAGGACATGGCCCGGGCGGCTGAGCTGCTGCGGGAAATTATCAGGGTTTCCGGCTGAACAAGGGGGAAATGGTGGATATATATTTTGATTGTGGAGCCGGTATCAGCGGTGACATGACCCTGGCCGCCTTGATTGATCTGGGCCTGCCCGAAGACTGGCTGCGCCGGCAGATCGCCGCCCTGCCGCTGACGGGATTCGAGCTTGGCGTTTCAACCGTGTTCAGAAACCAGATCGCCGCCAGGAGAGTCGAAGTGGTGGCGGCCGATGATTCCCCGGCCAGGGATTACGCGGCCATTAAGAAAATAATTTCCGACAGTCCCCTGCCGGATCGGGCCCGGCAAATCTCCCTGGCCATATTTGAAAAACTGGCCCGGGCCGAGGCCGGCATTCATGGCTGCGATCCGGAGCGGGTCCATTTTCACGAACTGGGTGGGGTGGATGCCATAGTGGACGTGGTCGGCGCCGCCCTGGGGGTGACGTACCTGGAAGTCAATCGGGTGATCGCCTCGGCCTTGCCGCTGGGCCGGGGCCTGGTTCAATGCGCCCACGGCACCCTTCCGGTACCGGCCCCGGCCACGGTGGCCATCCTGAAAGACGTCCCGGTTTACGGAGCCGGCGTCAACCGGGAACTGGTAACGCCCACCGGGGCGGCCATCATTACCACCCTGGCCGATTCTTTCGGTCACTTGCCGGCCATGCGCCTGGATAAAAGCGGCTATGGCGCCGGTACCCATGAGAGCGAGGGCTTGTCCAACGTTTTGCGCCTTATCAGCGGAGAGTTTCAGGATCAGGCGGAGGCCGCCGGGCCGGAAACCGTCTTGATGCTGGAGGCCTGCCTGGACGATATGTCTCCGGAAATTTGCGGCTATGTCATGGAAAAGCTGTTTGCCGCCGGCGCCCTGGATGTTTACTGGGTGCCCATCTACATGAAAAAAAATCGGCCGGCCACCATGTTGCAGGTATTATGCCGGCGTCAGGATTCTGAAAAATTGATGACTTCTGTCCTGTCCCAGACCACCACCATCGGGGTGCGGTATTACCCGGTCCGGCGGCGCCTGCTCGATCGCCGGGAGGTGACGGTGCGGACCGTTTTTGGGCCGGTTCGCGCCAAACAGATCACGACTCCGTCCGGCGATTTTCGCGTCACCCCGGAATACGAGGCCTGCCGGGAAGTGGCCGAGCGCGAAAAAGTGCCCATCCTGAAAGTTTACCAGGCAGTTGCCGGGGGTGAGCTCGAATCGCCCGATTCCAAGTGAAGGTTTCCTGAAAGTTCACCTTGAATCCGGGCGCGTCGTGTCTCGGGCCGGGCCGTCCCGCGGGGGAGGTCATAAAAATCCGGGAAAGGAGCTGCCGGGCCGACCGGAGATATTTCCGGATCTCTTTCCGGAGATCTCTCCGTCTTGACAACGGCCGGCCGGCATTATAAAAGCGGATCATGACTTTAACACGGAAAATAACCGTAATGCTGGCCACCGGCCTGTATTCCGGAAAAATGCCTTTCGCGCCGGGCACTTTCGGGACCCTGGCGGGACTGGTGCCGGTATATTTTCTGTCTTTGCTGTCGCCGCCGGCCGCCCTGGTGGTTCTGGCAGCGGCCGTGGCCGTCTCGGTCGTCATTTCGCATCGGGCGGAGCAGCTCATCGGCGGCAAAGATCCGGGTTGTATCGTGCTTGATGAAATCGTCGGCGTCATGGCGGCCCTGTGGGGTTTCTCCTTCAGTCCGGTGCCGGTGGTGGCGGGTTTTCTGATCTTTCGGCTGCTGGATATCATCAAGCCTTTTCCGATCAGGCAAATTGAGAAGAAATTGCCCGGAGGAGCCGGTATCGTGGCCGATGACGTGGCCGCCGGGATCATGACCAACATTATCATGAGGCTGGTGGCCGGGTTGGTCTGACCCGGTTGAAAGTCGAACCTTTGGCCTTTGACGGTGGCATATTATGGGTTATAATGCCGGCCAGAATTTGAGAACGTTCCTGGCCTTTGGTCTGCCGTCCGGGGTTACCCGGCGGGTCGCCGCGATCCAGCGGGATCTGGCCGCTCGTGGATTAAAAATGAAATGGATCCGGCCGGAAAACGTTCACCTGACCATCAAGTTCCTGGGAAATGTTCCGGTCGCGGAACTGGAAAAGGTGGCCCAAGCGGCCTCTGATATTACCGCCCGGTCCGCGCCGATGAGTTTGCGGCTTCAGGGACTGGGAGTTTTTCCGGGCATTAAGCGACCTAATGTCCTCTGGACGGGGTTGACCGGTGACAACCGGTCGTTGATAGAGTTCCATGACCGGCTGGAGGAAGCCCTGGCCGGGGCCGGGTTTGAGAAGGACCGGCGGGCTTTTAAAGCGCATTTGACTATCGCCCGGATCAAGTCGGCGGTCGATCCCCGGCGGTTGGCGGAAGCCATGGAAGAATGCGGGCAGTTTCCGGAAACGGAGTTGCCGGCCAGACAATTGATCTTATATAAAAGTGAGTTAAGACCGTCCGGGGCCGTTTATACCGTATTGCAACAGTTTCCGCTGAGTGGATAAAGGCGGACAGGACAAAAAACGGTGGTTGTCGCGGCGGTCGCGGCCGATTGGACCAGGGAAGGCCGACGGCTGGAAACGAGACCTGATCGAAGCTGACCGGAAGTTTTCTTCCTTAATTAACGGATGCCGGCGGCATGATCGAAACGATTCAAAATTGACAGGGAGGGTGTTATGAGTAACGCGGCAGATAAATCCAAGGCGGTCGAAAGCGCCATTACCCAGATAGAGCGACAGTTCGGCAAGGGGTCCATCATGAAACTGGGCGACGGGACCGTTATTTCGGTGCCATCCATATCGACCGGTTCCCTGGCGCTGGACAAGGCCCTCGGCATCGGCGGTATTCCCCGGGGTCGGGTCACCGAGATTTACGGGCAGGAGTCTTCCGGAAAAACTACCCTGGCCCTGCACGCCGTGGCGGAAGCCCAGAAAAAAGGCGGTATTGCCGCCTTTGTCGACGCCGAGCACGCCCTGGATATTACCTATGCCAGAAAATTGGGCGTTAACCCCGACGAATTGCTGGTGTCTCAGCCGGATACCGGGGAGCAGGCCCTGGAAATCACCGATATGCTGGTCCGCAGCGGAGCTGTTGATATTCTGGTGATTGATTCCGTGGCGGCCCTGGTGCCCAAGGCGGAAATCGAGGGGGAGATGGGTGATTCCCACATGGGACTCCAGGCCCGGTTGATGTCCCAGGCCCTGCGCAAGCTGACCGGTATCATCGGCAAGACCAATACTTCGCTGATTTTTATCAACCAGATCCGGGAAAAGATCGGGGTCTTTTTCGGCAATCCGGAAACGACCACCGGCGGCAACGCCCTCAAGTTTTATTCCTCGGTGCGGATCGATATCCGTCGCAGTTCGGCCATCAAGGAAGGCCAGGAGATTATCGGTAACCGGATCCGGGTGAAAGTGGTCAAAAACAAGATGGCCCCGCCGTTTAAGAACATCGAGTTTGACATCATGTACGGTAAAGGCATCTCCAAAACCGGTGAATTGCTGGATATCGGCGTGCAGGAGGAGATCATCGAGAAAAGCGGCTCCTGGTACTCTTATAACGGCGAACGCATCGGCCAGGGCCGGGAGAACGTCAAGCTCTACTTTGAAGAACATCCGGAACTGTTCAACGAGCTGTATGACCGCGTCCGGCAGAGCCTGGGACTGAACGCGGCGGCGCCGGCGCCGGAAATAGAAGATGAAGAAGCGGCGGTAGAAGAGTAATCAGTGACAGACGCTGCCGCCGGCAGAGGAGATCGGTAATGGAGATGAAAGAAGGGGTCGTCAATGACAGGTAATGAGGCGCGTCGGAAGTTCCTGGATTATTTTGAAAGTCATGATCATCGGGTTGTGCGGAGTTCCTCCCTGGTTCCCCAGGCGGACCCGACGCTGCTGTTTGTCAACGCCGGGATGGTCCAGTTTAAGAGGGTCTTTATCGGTGAGGAAAAACGGGAATACCAGCGGGCGGCCACTTCTCAGAAATGCGTTCGGGCGGGCGGCAAGCATAACGACCTGGATAATGTCGGCTATACCGCCCGACATCACACCTTTTTTGAAATGCTGGGCAATTTTTCCTTTGGCGATTATTTCAAGGAAAAAGCCGTGGCCTACGCCTGGGACCTGCTCCTGAACGGTTATGGTTTGCCGGCTGATAAGCTCTGGGCCTCGATTTACCAGGAAGACGAAGAAGCTTTCCGGGTCTGGCGCGACAGCATCGGCCTGGCTGAAGACCGTGTCGTCCGCCTGGGAGAAAAAGATAACTTTTGGGCCATGGGCGATACCGGGCCCTGCGGACCCTGCAGTGAGATCTACTTTGACCGGGGCGAAGGGACCGGCTGCGGTCGTCCGGAGTGCGCCGTGGGCTGTGATTGCGACCGCTTCCTGGAAGTCTGGAACATGGTCTTCATGCAGTATAACCGTGATGACGACGGTCAACTGACGCCGCTTCCCAAACCCAGCATTGATACCGGCATGGGCCTGGAGCGGATTTCAGCGGTGGTCCAGGGCGCGCCCACCAACTACGAAACCGATCTGTTTCTGCCGATTATCCGGGCCATTGAGGAGACGGCCGCCAGGCGCTACGGTGATGACACCGGCACCGACGTAAGCATGAAGGTCATCGCCGATCACAGCCGCTCCGCCGCCTTTCTCATCGGAGACGGGGTGCTTCCCTCCAATGAAGGGCGGGGATACGTGCTGCGCCGGATTATGCGGCGGGCCATCCGCTACGGCCGCAACATCGGCCTGAATCAGCCTTTTTTGCACCGGACCGCGGCGGTGGTGCTGGATACCATGTCCGAAGCTTATCCCGGCTTACGGGACGCCGGCGCCTTTATAACCAGCGTTATTGAAAACGAGGAGAAACGTTTTTCAGAAACCCTGGATAACGGCCTGCGGGTGCTTAACGACACCCTGGCCGACCTCAAGGCCGGGGGGCAGACCGTTATTCCCGGTGATATTATTTTCAAACTTTACGATACCTATGGTTTTCCGGTGGACATTGTCCGGGACGTGATCAGAGAAACCGAATTTGAGCTGGACATGACCGGATTTCACGAAAATATGGCCGGTCAGCGGGAAAAATCAAGGTCCGTGGCCGATTTTTCCAGGACCTGCCCGGCCTATCGCAACCTCTCAGCCGAGGGTATCCAGACCACTTTTATCGGTTATGAATCCAGGGATGCCGTCTCCTCGGTGCTGGTGCTGGTCGCGGCAGGGGAGGAGCTGGAGATCGCGGAACAGGGTCAGGAGATAGAGCTGGTGGCCGATGTTACCCCCTTTTACGGTGAGTCCGGGGGCCAGGTCGGAGACACCGGCATTATCAGCGGTGAAAACTTCAGGATGAAGGTGACCGATACCGTCAAGGATCCTGCCGGGCTGACCATCCATCGGGGGCGGGTCGAGTCCGGTCGGGTTAAAAAAGGTGATCCCATCAGGCTGTCGGTGGATCAGTCCGGTCGCGGTGCCACCGCCGGCAACCATTCCGCCACCCATCTGCTTCACGCCGCCCTGCGAGCCGAAGTCGGCGATCATGTCAAACAGGCCGGGTCAATGGTCTCACCGGACCGGCTGCGATTTGATTTTACCCATTTTTCCATGCTGGAACCGCAAACCCTGGAAAACATCGAAGCCTTTGTCAATGACCGCGTCCGGGAAAACCACCTTGTTAACGTCCGGGAAATGTCCATGGATGAAGCCATGGCCGAAGGGGCTACCGCCCTGTTCGAAGAAAAATACGGCGAGGCCGTGCGGGTTATTTCAATGGGCGACGTCAGCAAGGAGTTGTGCGGCGGAACCCACGTGGCCAGGACCGGGGAAATCGGATTTTTTAAAATTGTTTCTGAAACCAGCGTCGCCTCCGGGGTCCGCCGGATCGAAGCCCTGACCGGCGCGACGGCCCTGGCCCATGTCCAGGACCAGTTGCGGATTCTGCAGGAAGCCGCCGGACTGCTCCGGGAATCGCCCGCCTCGCTGGTGCCCCGGATTGAAAAAATGGTCCGGGAAGGCCGGGCCCAGGAAAAGACCATCGCCGATCTGAAGGCCAGGCTGGCCGCCGCCGCCGTGGGCGGACCAAGTCAGGAGGGTGACAACCAGACCCGCCTTATCAACGGCATCGAAGTGATCGCCCGGCAGGTGCCGGCGGATAATCCCGCCGCCCTGCGTGACCTGGCTGATAAGCTTAAGGACAAACTGAAATCAGGCGTTATCGTGCTGGGAGCCGCCACTGATGCCAAGGCTTTTTTAATCGTGTCGGTGACCAAAGATCTGACCGGACGGATCAAGGCCGGAGACATTATCAAGGAGGCCGCGGCCATTGTCGGCGGTGGTGGTGGCGGACGTCCCGACATGGCCCAGGCGGGTGGTTCCAGACCGGATAAGATTTCCGAAGCCATCGAAAAAGCCTGCCAGGTAATTGAACAGGCCGGGTAAGCCTTGTTTTCGTTCGGAAATCACTTGACAAATTCCGGTAATTTGTTAATGAATGAGTATTCATTCATAATAACTCCTGTACCGGGTTTTTCAGGTTTTCAATTTTTTAAAATTAAAAAACAGCGCGATTATTTTAAAAGGCTCGGTTCAGGAGGCAGGTTCAGGATTCAAATATGCGTAGTTCTGATGAAAAAATCGTTAATTCCGATAAATATAAAAGAATTCTGGAAGCGGCCATTGCTGTTTTCGCGGAGCAGGGCTTTTTTAATTCCACCATCTCGCGGATAGCCCAGGCCGCCGGGGTGGCTGACGGAACCATCTATCTTTATTTTAAAAACAAAAACGACATTCTGCTTCATTTTTTTAATTATAAAAGCCGGGATGTTTTTGATACCTTCCGGGCCGAGGTGGATCAGGCTGACGATGCCGAAAGCAAATTGCGCAACCTGATCGGGGCTCATTTACGGGAATTCCAGAAGGACAAAAACATGGCGGTGGTCTTTCAGGCCGAAGCCCGCCAGATCCGGTACTTTGAAGTTTATATAAAAGATATCACCAATATGTATTTTGACCTGGTCGGTGAAATCGTAATCCAGGGTCAGCAGGAAGGCACCTTTAAAAAGGATATGGACATCAGCCTGGTCAAGCGGTTTATCCTGGGCGCCGTGGATGAGGTGATCAACACCTGGCTTCACGCCGGCGAACCCGATGACCTGGAAGGAAAAGCTGCCGCGCTGGTGGAATTGTTTATTCACGGCATTGGCCATAAATAACATGATTAAAAAACATTTTCAGGAAGGAGAACGGCAATGGCACAAAGCATAGCGGATCGCAGAGATATTGATTTTGTTCTGTATGAACAATTACAGGCCGAGAAACTGGCCCAGCACGACAAGTACGCTGATTTCAACAAGAAAACCATCGACATGATTGTTACCGAGGCAAGAAGTTTCGCCATGAAGGAGCTGCTGCCCATCAACAAGGAAGGTGACGAGATGGGCGTGACCTTTGACGGCGGCCGGGTGACTGTGCCGGAGTCGTTTCACCGGGCTTACAAGCTGCTGATGGAAGGCGAATGGATTGCCATGGCCGAAGACCTGGAAGTCGGCGGCCAGGGTATGCCCAACCTGGTGGAGCGGGCTGCCAGCGATTATCTGCTGGGAGCCAATTACGCCTTTATGCTCTATGCCGGGTTGACCCACGGCGCGGCTCGCCTGGTGGAGGAGTTCGGTACCCCGGAACAAAAAGATATCTATCTGAAAAATATGTATTCCGGTAAATGGTCCGGTACCATGCTGCTGACCGAACCCGAGGCTGGTTCCGACGTGGGCGCCCTGACCACCACGGCGGTTAAAAACGATGATGGCACCTATTCCATTTCCGGCAACAAGATTTTTATTTCCGGTGGTGAGCATGACATGACCGAGAACATCATTCATCCGGTACTGGCCCGCATCGAAGGAGCCCCGGCCGGGACCAAGGGCATTTCCCTGTTCCTGGTACCCAAGTACCGGGTTAATCCGGACGGCAGCCTGGGTGAGTTCAATGACGTGGTCTGCACCGGCATAGAGGAGAAAATGGGCATCCATGGCAGTTCCACCTGCTCCCTGACCCTGGGCGGTAAAAACAACTGCCTCGGAACCCTGCTTGGCGAAGAGAACAAGGGCATGAAGGAAATGTTCCTGATGATGAACGAAGCCCGTCTGCTGGTGGGCTTCCAGGGTTTTGCCTGCGCCACTTCCTCCTATCTGTCAGCCCTTAATTACGCCCGGGAACGAATTCAGGGCCGGCCGTTGACGGCCGGCAAGGACACTTCCGTGGGCGGGGTTCCCATTATTCAGCACCCGGATGTCCGGCGCCAGTTGATGATTATGAAAACCATGGTGGAAGGGCTGCGCAGCCTGATCTATTACGTCGGTTACTGCCAGGATCGGGTCGCCCTGGCTGAAAACGAAGAGGAAAAAGAAAAATATGAAGGCCTGGTTGACATCCTGACCCCCATTGTCAAGGGCTACGGCACTGACAAGGCCTTTGAAGTAACCAGTCACGGCGTGCAGGTTTACGGCGGCTACGGTTATACCAAGGAGTACCCGGTGGAGCAGTATCTTCGGGACTGCCGGATTACCATGATTTACGAAGGCACCAACGGGATTCAGGCCATGGATCTGATGGGCCGCAAAATGACCATGAAAAAAGGTAAACTGGTCCAGGACCTGTTCGGCGAGATTCAGAAAACTATCGGTCAGGCCCGGCAGAGCGACGGTTTAAAAGATCTGGCCGACAAGGTCGAGGCGGCTCTCAACAAGCTGGGCGAGGCCGGGCAGCATCTCGGTAAAACCGCCATGAGCAACGTGGAACAGGCTTTTCTTTACGCTCACCCCCTGATGGAAGTTACCGGTGACGTGGTCATGGCCTGGATGCTGCTGTGGCGGGCCTCAGTCGCGGCTGAAAAACTGGGCGGCAAGGCCAAGGATGCCGCCTTTTACGAAGGCCAGATGAAATCGGCGGCTTTTTTTATAAATACCCAGCTGCCGGTAACCCTTGGCAAGATGGATTCAGTTCTGGCCACGGATACGGCCGCCATTGATATTGATGATCCCTCTTTTGGCGGCTGATTAATTCCGGTTCGGTCAGTTATATAAATACCCAAAAAAACCGGCAGTTATCCTGCCGGTTTTTTTTGGGGTGGTCACCGGTAACCGCCGGTAATAAACCGCCGACAATAAACAATTGACAGGGCTGGGCCGGTTGCCTATGGTGAAGCTTCGCGCGGTGAGCAGTGGTGTTTCGGCTGACCCTTTAAAAATCAAACAGGACGGGAGCGGTTAATATGGGTGGGATCGGGGTGGTGTTCAATCCCTATGCCGGCAAGAATCGCAGACATCCCTGGCTGGAAGAAAAATTAAAAGCGATTCTCGGTGACAACGGTATCTTCGTTCGAACCGACAACCAGGAGACCCTGGCCCGGGCCGCCCGGGAATTCCGCGACAATCACATCGATATCATCGCCGTCAGCGGCGGAGACGGTACTCTCCACCAGGTCTTGTCCGCCGTTATCAATCACTACCAGGACCAGCCGCTGCCCCGATTCGGTTTTCTGCGCAGCGGCACCATGAACACGGTTTCCAATTCCATCAACATCAAAGGTCAGCCTTCGGCCATATTGACCGATATCGTCAATGCTTACCAGGCCGGAAAATCCCTGTCGACGTTTGATCAGCAGGTCATGAAAGTCAGTGACAGTCAGGGCCATAAGTATGGATTTTTGACCGGGGCCGGTGTCGTGGCCAGTTTTCTGCAGGTTTATTATTCGGCCCCCAAGCCCGGCCCGGTTCATGCCGCGGCCATGGTCTTTCGCATGATCGTCAGCGCCACTTTCGGCACCGGCTACAACCGCCGGATCTTTTATCCCATTCAATGTCACATGACCGTGGACGGCCGGGAGCTACCGGCGGAAGAGATTCTGTTTATTCTGGGTTGCACCGTCAAGGAGCTGGGACTGGGGTTCAAGCCGACTTTCCGGGCCTATGATAAGCCGGGGTACTATCATTTACTGGCCGGTTCCATGTCGCCGGCCAACCTGGTCCCTAAGGTTCCGGCCCTGTGGATGGGTCGTGAGGTAACCCACCCCCGCTTGTATCATAACGGTCTGACCGCCGAGGCCGTGCTGGAGCCGTTGGGAAAGATCCCCTGGATGATTGACGGGGATATCTATACCACTGATCAGCCGCTCGTTTTTTCCACCGGACCGGCCATACGGATCATCAGCCCGGATATTTCATGAAATTTTTTAAAAAGCATTACTTTATAATTGATTCGTGAAATAACCGGGTTAGCTCTGCCTGACCTGACGAATCCCGATTGATTTTCTTTTGATAAAGAGTTATGTTTAACTTATCAAGTCATTGGAGATATTTCTGACTTTTTTCTTCCAAGGAGGCCGCTATGAATACGATGGAGGCTTTTCAAACCCGGAAGCAGCAGGGCGCCAGAATCACCATGTTGACCGCCTATGACTATCCCACGGCGGTTTTTCAGGACCAGGCCGGGGTGGACGTGATCCTGATCGGTGATAGCGTCGGTCGCAATATGCTGGGGTATGACAGCGAAATTCAAGTGACCATGGCGGATATGCTGCATCATGTCGGGGCCGTGGCCCGGGGCGTTAAACAGGCCTACGTCCTGGCGGACATGCCCTATCAATCCTGCCAAACCAGTTCCCTCGCCCTGGACAACGCCAGGCGGCTGATCGAGGCCGGTGCTCATGGTGTTAAGATTGAAGGCGAAGAAGAGGTGGCGGAGCAGGTGGTCGCCGTGGCCGCCGCCGGCATCGAGGTCTGCGCCCATATCGGTTACACCCCCCAGACCGATGGCGCCAAAGCCTCAGTGCAGGGCAAGGATTTTGAGCGCGCCCGGGAGTTGATCGCGATTGCCCGCCGACTGGAGGAAGCCGGGGCGGGCATGATCGTTTTTGAGTTGATTCCGGAGGAACTGGCCCGGTCGATTACCGGCCTGCTCTCCATTCCCACCATCGGCATCGGGGCAGGTCGCTATTGCGACGGCCAGGTCCAGGTCTATTGTGATATTCTGGGATTATCCCAGCGGATCTTCCGGCACGCCAAAGCCTATGACAATCTGGGCGAGCGCTACCGGCAAGCTTTTGCCGCCTACGTGGACGAGGTTAAAGCCGGGGTTTTCCCCACCGCTGACAACGCCTCCACTCTGCCGGAGGAAGTGGCCCGGCAGGTGGATGATTTCGCGCGGAAAAATTACGGACAGTAACAGATGGTCCGGTCCGGAAACAGCAGGCCGCCGGCGGTGACCCGGTCAGGCCCCCCTGGTGCCCAGAGTGTACTCCTCGTACACGGCCGGTTCTGACAGGTAAATATCTATCATGGCTTCAAACTCTTTGCGCCGGGTCTGGTTTTTCCATTGTTCCCAGCTTTTCATGTCCTGCCAGGTGCCGATCACCAGGATTGTTTTCGGATCATCATATCCCATCAGGGTTTCCCCGGATATGTAGCCGGGCTGGGATATGGCCGCCGCCCGGAGATCATGGAGCAGGGCAATCACCTCCAGGGTATGACCTTCCTTGAATCGCCGCTTGATTAAAATTTTTGCCAGCATAACGCCCCTCCTATTATGGTTATTCGCGGTTAACCGGATATTTGCGGTTAAAATGATCCATGATGGCCAACAGGTCCGGTGTCAGCAGCTCCCGCGCCCTGGTTACGATCGGTTCCGGAACCCGGCCGTAAAAAGCTTCGGCTATGCCGCCGGTAATGCAGGCCAGGGTGTCGCTGTCGCCGCCCAGGGAAACGGCGTTGCGTATGGCATCTTCGTAAGAATCGGCCTCCAGAAAAGCGATGATGGCCTCCGGCACCGTGCCCTGGCAGGAAACGTCAAACCCGTAACCGGGCCTGATCTGATCGATGGTCCGGTCCAGGTCATATTCTGATTGTCGCTTTATCCGGGACCGGATAGCCTCTTTGTCATGGCCGGTGCGGGCCAGGAACACGGCCAGGGCCGTGGCCTGGGCGCCTTTGATCCCTTCGGGGTGATCATGGGTGATAAGGGCTGTTTTTTTCGCTTCCGCCAGCACTTCTTTTTCCGTATTAAAAGCCAGGCCCACCGGGCTGACCCGCATGGCCGCGCCGTTGCCCCAGCTGTTATAGGGACGCGGATTCTCCGTCGTCAGCCAGCGCAGGAAATATCCCCCGTAACCCGCGTTCAGGTAGCCCCGGCCGATGGCCCGGAGAGCTTCCTGGTAGGACCTTTCTTCAACAATGGCATAGGCCACGGCCAGGGTCAGCACCGAATCATCGGTAAACCGGCAGTTCTCATCAAAAAGCGGAAAGTCCCTGGTCTTGATCGGACGGTGCTCGTAAACCGAGCCGATAATGTCTCCGGCAATGGCGCCTATCATGATGTCCCTCCTTTATCAGGTTAATAGCGAGGCTATTTTCCGGGTGGTTACCATAAAAGATGTCCAGGTTGGCGCGGATAATTTCTGAGTAGTTGTTGCCCATGGTGCCGGCTTTTCGGTATTGTTGGTGTTGATTAGTGCCTTGACCCTTATTTACTTTTTTTATAATATTTTTTAAAGGGGATCAAATAACTATTGTCCAAAATAAAATTTCAGCGGTCTCGGTGAAAGTGGTTTTTCTTCGCACCCGGCACCTTTCGGGGGCCGGTTACCACCGTCCGCTAAATTTCTCGAACTCGGGCTGGCGCCCTCAGACAGCGAGAAATTTTTAACGCGGCCGGTGGTAACCGGCTTTTCCCCGAAAGGTGCCAATGGTGCTCACAAAAACCACTTCCACCGAGTTCATTTTTGCAGGCAGGCAGGACTTGATTTTTCAACAAAATTATGGGCTTAATAATAACAAAAGCCTTTTATTATTTTGGACAACAAGGGGATCAAATATTCTTTGCGTACCGTTAACAAGAGGGGAGGGAGAGTCATGAGTCTACAGGTGAAAGGAACCATTCTGATTGACCTGGTCAAGCAGGTGCGGGCGGAGAGAAGCTTGAACTGGGACGATTATCTGGCGCCCGAGGATTGGGTTTTTATCGACGGCGACGTCATGGCGTCTTCCTGGTATCCGGACGATTTTTTCTACCGGTTATCGCTGGCGGTGTTCAAGGTTATGGGCCAGTCGGATTTTGAGGGCTGTCTGGCCTATGGGCGGCTGACGGCGGGAAACATGGCCGAGATTTATAAAAATCTTATCGTGCCCGGTGAGCCGGCCTCCTGCATAGAGAGGTTCATGACGCGGCGAAAATCTTTTTTCAGCACCGATTATAAAGATTCGGAGAAAAATCAGGTGATCAAGAAAGAAGGCGGGGTGGATGTCTATACCGTGGTCGACGAAAAAATCCGGGGACAGGATGTGGCCGATGTCATCATGTATTCAGTCCTGGGCGTCATGCATGAGCTGGCCATTATTTCCGGTGAAAAGAGGGTTACCTCGGATCTGGTCAACCTGGGTGATCATTATCATCTGCGGGTAAACTGGGGATAATCAAGGGGGCTGTTTTCGTAAAAAGGTGAAATATCCGGGTCAGGACGGACCGTCGGCCTCCTTGTTCACCTTTCCCCGCATATACAATTCCACTGGATGGCAGACCTCGATTTTTCCGTCGGTGACCGGTGCCAGCATACCGGACAGTTGAATCATGCAGGCCGGGCAGGAGGTGGCCACCATCCGGCAACCGGTATCCAGAATATGGTCCCGTTTCAAACCACCGATCTTTTCCGACAGGTCGTGGTGAGTCAGGCCGAAGCCGCCGCCCAGGCCGCAGCAGTCAGACGCCCCTTCCATTTCTATCAGCCGGTACCCCGGCGAGGCAGCGATTAATCGCCGGGGGGCCTCGTAAATTCCCAGGGATGTTTTCAGGTGGCAGGGATCGTGATAGGTGACCGCTTCCGGATGGTCGTTTTTAACGGGCGGAGCAGCCGGCAGTTGGGCGGCGATCAGCTCGGTGATGTCTATGGTTTTCGCGGCTGTCTCCTTAATAAGCGAGGCCTCCGGATTATCGGAATCGATCAGCCGGGGCCACAACTTTTTGATGGTAAAAGCGCAGGTAGCGCAGGCTGTCACCAACCAGTCAAATTCTTGACCGGCCAGTTGCCGGAGGTTGTGAGTCAGCAGTCGTTCAAAGGCGGGCCGGTCACCGGCGGACAGGGCTGGAATACCGCAGCAGGCCTCATCTTTCAGCAGGACCGGCTGGAAGCCATGAAATTCAAGGGCGTCCAGGGCGGCCTGGCCGACCCGGGGAAAAATCCTGTCGATCAGGCAGCCGGTGAAAAAGAGCACCCGGGCGGGTCTGGCCGTGGCCTGAGCTTCCGGCTCGGGGGTGGAGCGCAAGCGGTGCAATGGTACCGGTGCCAGGGCGGGGACCTGTCGGCCGGATAATATCCCGGCGGGAAGCAGCCGCAGGGGACGGGCCGCCGTTGAATCGCCGGCCGGCTTGATAAACAGGGGCTGTATTCTTTCAGCCAGCCGGACGGCCCGGTCAAATTGCCGGGGGCGGGCCAGGATCTGTCGGAAAAGGAATTTTTTGACCGGGGACATGCCCAGATATTCGCTGAGCAACAGTCTGGCCTTAAAAAATATGGCGGCCGTGTCAACGCCGTTGGGACAGGCCGCCGCGCATCGGCCGCACAGCAGGCAGTTTTGCAGATGGGTCAGGACGGTGCCGGCGTTCTGCACCACCTCCGTCATAACTCCTTCCAGCACGGCGATTTTACCGCGGGCGATATCTTTTTCCATACGGGTGAACGGGAACAGCGGGCAAACCGACTGGCATATTCCACAACGTTTACAATGGGCTGTCTGTTGTTCCAGTTGGCGGGCCAGATGGGCCAGCCGGGCCAGATCTCGCATGATTTCTCCGGGTAAGAAAATCCGGTCATTAAAACCGTTTTTAACAGCAGTGTACACAATTTGCCCTGGCGGGGCAACCGGCAAGTCCGGTGAACACCGGCGCAAGTCCTCCTCCTCCGCGAACTTGAAAATCGTTAAAGATAGGTGTAATAAGAAAGAGGGAAGCCGCCGGATCAGGTGAAAGCT
>JAWOCW010000288.1:0-8134 GCA_046483615.1 Desulfosudaceae bacterium | reverse complement strand
GTTGGCAAAGTTGACCACGATTAAACCATAATAACCGCGGGCAAGCTGTTCGACAAGGACTTCGGTCACTTCCTGGGCGCTCATTTCTGGTTTTTCGTCATAGGTCCTGACTTCCCGGGGAGAGGGTATCAGGGTCCGGTCCTCATCCGCGAAGGGGTCCTCCCGGCCACCGTTGAAAAAATAGGTCACATGAGCGTATTTCTCGGTTTCCGCCAGACGGAGCTGTTTCAGGCCGGCCTGGCTGACCGTCTCACCGAGGGTCTGGGTCGGCGTTTCAGGAGGAAAAGCCACTGGTAGGGAAAAGTTCTGATCGTACCGGGTCATGGAGACGGTATCACAAAAGCGCGGAAACCGGTTTCGTTCAAATTCCGAAAAATTTTCTTCCGTCAAAGCCCGTACCAGTTGCCTGGCCCGGTCGGCCCGGAAATTAAAAAAAATGAGGCCGTCTTTGTCCGACATGACCCCGGTGGGAGAGCCTTTATCATCGCAAATGGCTATGGGGGACACAAATTCATCTGTTTCTCCCTGCTGATATGCGTTGGCCACGGCCTCCAGGGGGTCGCTTTCCGGGCGGCCGCTGCCTTCGGTATAAAGCTGATAGGCTTTTTGAGTCCGGTCCCAGCGCGTGTCCCGGTCCATGGCGTAAAAACGGCCGCAGACCGAGCCGATGGCGGCGTCCGGGTAATCCGACAGAAAAGCCTGCAGGTCTTCAAGATAGTGCCGGCCGCTGTCCGGAGGGGTGTCCCGGCCGTCAAGAATGGCATGGACGCAGACCCGCACCTTTTTTTCGGCGGCCAATTCCACCAGCGCTTTGAGGTGCGAAATATGGCTGTGGACGCCGCCGTCAGAAACCAGTCCGACCAGGTGCAGGGTGGACCCTCTGGCTTTTACCGAATCAATCACGGAAGCAAACAGGCGGTTGTTGAAAAAAGAACCATCCTTAATGGCATTGTTAATTCGCAGCAGCTCCTGATAAACAATCCGTCCGGCCCCCAGATTCAAATGTCCCACTTCGGAGTTTCCCATGAAACCTTCCGGCAGACCGACCGCCTCCCCGGAACAGGACAATCGGGTATGGGGATAGGAGGCGAACAAAGAATCCAGGTGAGGGGTATTGGCCGCGGCAATGGCGTTGCCCCGGGACGACGGGTTAATGCCCCAGCCGTCCAGTATGATCAGCAGGCAGGGTTTTTTCTGGGTAGCCATGAGAGAATGTCCTTTTCAGGAAGAAAGATCAAGTCGGTCCGCATCCGACCAGAGGCCCTCAATATCATAGAAACGACGCGCGGATTCATAAAAAACGTGAATAATAATGCCGCCGTAATCGAGCAGCACCCAACGCCCTTCACTCAAACCCTCCACCGACAACGGCTTGATGCCCTGATCCCTGAGAGAGCGGACAATAAAATCGGCTATGGCCGCCACCTGGCGGTTGGAGTTGCCGCAGCAAATGATGAGGGCATCGGCAATGGAGGTGCGGCCCCGGACGTCAAGCACCACGATTTCCCGGGCTTTACGACCGGAAACCGCGGCCAGATAGGGGGCCAGGTAATCCTGGAACTCGTCGTTGATCATAAATACAGTCCTTTTTTCTGGATAACACGATCCACCTGGTCCGGCAACAGGTTTTTAACCGGTTGGCCTCTTTTCCGGCGAGCCCGGATTTCGGTGGCGGAAAGGGGCTGTTTTACCCGGGTAAAAAAGAAGATCGGCGGCAGCTCGGGGTGAAAAAAACAGGCGCGAGGTTTGGAAAAAGTATATTTCCGGGAGACCTTGTGGTTTAAAAAGCGCTTCATGGCGGTTTGTTGCTGCCTGATCCCGGCCGGGGGGCGGTGGACCACGATCAGCGGGGTCGTTTCCAGCAGAAACAAAAAGTTTTTCCAGGTGTCCAGTTCCAGAAAAGCGTCAACGCCCAGGATTAAAAACAGGCTATCGGCTCCGTCCGGTTGTGCGGCTCGCAGGGCGGCCACCGTGTCGACGGTAAAGGAAGGGCCGGGGCGCTTGAGCTCCATGTCGGAAACGTGGCAGCCAGGCAGGCCCTCAAAGGCCAGGCGGGTCATTTCCAGGCGCAGTTCCGCTGGTGCCATCTCGGCGGAGCTTTTGTGGGGCGGCTGAGCGGAAGGGACAATAATTACCCGGTCTAACGAAAACGATTTTTTAACCATCCGGACAATTTGCACATGTCCCAGGTGAACCGGATTAAAAGAGCCGCCAAAAAGGCCAGTTTTCATAAAAGCAGCTTATTCCCGTATCTGTCCGTTGCCCAGCACCACGAACTTGGTAGTGGTCAGTTCCGTCAATCCCATTGGCCCGAAGGCGTGCAGCTTGGAGGTACTGATGCCGATTTCTGCGCCCAGCCCGAGCTGACCGCCGTCGTTAAAGCGGGTGGAGGCGTTTACCAGCACCACCGAGGCGTCAGCCTGTTCCACAAAGCGCCGGGAGCGTTCGTAATCACGGGTGACTATGGCTTCGGTGTGCCGGGAGCCGTATTTTGAGATATGGGCGATGGCCTCGGTCATGTTCTCAACTACCCGGACCGACAGGATTAAATCCAGAAACTCCTCGGGCCAGTCCGCTTCCGTGGCTTCCGTGGCCGACGGAACCAGGCGGAGGGTCTCCGGGCAGCCCTTGATGGTAACGCCGGCCTCCTCAAACCGGCGGGCCATGGCGGGAAGAAAATCCGGGGCGATGGCCTGGTGGACCAGCATGGTTTCCATGGCATTGCAGACGCCGGGGCGCTGGACCTTGGCGTTGAAGCAGATTTCCTCGGCCATGACCGGGTCGGCGTCGGCATCAACGTAAACATGGCAGACGCCCTTGTAATGTTTTAAAACCGGCACCGCCGAGTGCTGAACCACAAACCGGATCAGGCCTTCTCCGCCCCGGGGAATGATCAGGTCGATATAATCCTCCTGGGCGATCAGGTGGGTGACCGCTTCCCGGTCAGTCAAAGGGACGACCTGAACCGCCGCCTCCGGCAGACCGGCCGCCGCCAGGGCTTTATGAATGCTTTTCGCCAGAGCCTGGTTGGAATGAATGGCCTCGGAACCGCCCCGCAAAATAACCGCGTTGCCGGATTTGAGGCACAGGGCCGCCGCGTCAACCGTAACATTGGGACGGGATTCGTAGATAATGCCGATAACTCCGAGGGGAACCCGCAGGCGGGCCACTTCCAGGCCGTTGGGACGGATCCAGCTGGCGCTTCGGGCGCCGACCGGATCCGGCAGGGAGATCACTTCCAGCAGGCCGTCGCTCATGGCTTGAATGGTATCATCGGTGATGGTCAGACGATCAATCATGGCCGAGGATAAACCTTGTCGGCGGGCTTCGGCCACATCCAGGTCATTGGCCTCTTTGATCTTTGCGGCGTCAGCCAGCAGATTGTCGGCTATGTGCTTCAGGGCCTCGTTTTTACGGGCAGTCGGACAAACGGCCAAGTCAGCGGCGGCGGTTTTGGACGCCCGGGCGAAATCGATCATCGTGGTTTCAATTGACATAACAAACACCCTTTGTTCAAGTTGTTGATTTAACAAAAATTGTCATCCCGGGAAACCACCAGGTTGTTGCGGTGAATTACTTCGTCATAGGGGCGATGCCCCAGAATTTTATCGATCTGGGTGGATTGCAGTCCCATAATGGTACGAATTTCGGTGGCCCCATAGTTGACCAGGCCCACGCCCAGCCGTTTCCCGGCCCTGGTTTCCAGCTCCACCGGAGATCCCACCCCGAATTCCCCGGCAACAGCGATTATTCCGCCGGGTAGCAGGCTTTTGCCCCCTTTGATTATGGCCCGGACAGCGCCGTCGTCCAGGGTCAGGCTTCCTTTCGGAGAACAACTGAAGGCAATCCAGCGTTTTCGGCTGGGCAGTTTTTTTGAACCGGGTTCGAAATAGGTCCCTTTCTGCTTACCGGCAAACAGGTCGGTTAAAATATTTTTTCTGCGTCCGTTGGCTATTACCATGGGCACGCCGGCCGATCTCAGTTTTCGGGCGGCCTTTATTTTGCTGAGCATGCCGCCGGTACCCAGCGGACCGGGAATTTCACCGGCCGCTTTTTCCAGGGTTTTGCTGATGGAGGAGACCCTGGCAAGGAGCCTGGCGTCGGCATGGGCGCGGGGGTCCTTGTCATAAAGGCCGTCAATGTCAGTCAGGTTGACGAGCACGTCCGCGTCCATCAGCAGGGTAATCATGGCGGCCAGGTTGTCGTTGTCACCGAATTTGATCTCTTCCACGGCCACGGTATCGTTTTCATTGATAATCGGGACAACCTGCCAGTGCAGGAGGGTGTTAATGGTATTGCGGGCGTTCAGGTAGCGTTTCCGGCTGGCCAGGTCGTCGCTGGTCAGAAGAATCTGGGCCACCTGACGGTGATGACGGCCAAAGGCCTTTTCATAGGCCATGATCAGTCCAGCCTGGCCAGTGGCGGCCACCGCCTGCCGGGTGGGCAGATCGGCAGGGCGCTGCTTCAGGCCAAGCTTTCTGACACCGGAGGCCAAGGCGCCGGAGGAAACAAAAATCACTTCCACGTTGTTATCCATCAGCGAGCAGATATCGCGGCTGATGGAGCTGACGGCGCTCCGGTTGAGCCCGGCGGTTCCGGTCAGCACGCCGCTGCCCGCCTTGACGACCACGCGGGTGCATTCTGAAAAAAGGTTGTGCTTCTTGTCCATCCGCTTTTAATCCAATTTAGAGCACCACCAGCCCGGCCTTTAATCGTTTTTAAGCCGCATTCAAACTTGATGGCTTCGTAAAAAGTCCGGAAACTTCTAAAACCGACAAATAATTTAAAAGTAACTTCTTGATTTTACTTAACACTTAATCACTTAAAACTTAACACTGCCTGTAAAAAAGACTTTTTACAACATCAAACTTAATCACCGGCAGCATCATTTCTGTTTTGTGATAATACCTCAAACAGAAATTTTTTTAAAGGCTCAACCCCCTGGTTGGCTGCCGCTGAAACACAAAAGCAGGTCGATTCCGGCAGGGCCGCCATAAATTGACGCGCCCGGCCAGCGGCTTCGGGAACATCCAGTTTGTTCAGAACCACCACCTGCTTCATGGCGGCCAGCCGGTCGCTGAATTGTTTAAGTTCGTGGTTAATTATCTGGTAGCCGGCAAGAGGGTCTTTTTCGTCAATGGCGGCGGCGTCAATGAGGTGAACCAGCAGCCGGGTTCGCTCGATGTGTTTTAAGAAATTGATACCCAGGCCGGTACCCTGGTGCGCGCCTTCAATCAGGCCGGGAATATCGGCCATCGCTATCGGTTCGCTGCCGCTCAAAAAGACCATGCCCAGGTTGGGAGACAGGGTGGTAAAAGGATAGGAGTTAATGGCCGGCCGGGCGGCCGACATAACGCTGAGCAGGGTGGATTTCCCGGCGTTGGGCAGTCCGATAATGCCGACGTCCGCCAACAGCTTCAGTTCCAGTTTGACGGTGGCTTCGCAGCCGGGTTCGCCGGGCTGGGCAAAACGCGGCGAACGATAGGTAGAACTGGTAAAATGGCGGTTGCCTTTGCCGCCCCGGCCTCCCACCAGAAAAAGGAAGGGGTCTTCCGGAGAAACCATGTCCTTGAAAATGGTGCCGCTTTCCGGATCACTGATGATTGTCCCCGGAGGAACAAATACTACCAGATCCTGGCCGCTTTTGCCGGTTTTTTGCCGGCCCTGGCCGGGCGCGCCGTTGGTGGCGGCATATTTTTTTTTGGTTTTGAATTGCTGAAGAGTTCGCAGGCCGGGGTTGACCTGGAAAATTAAATCGCCGCCCTTACCGCCGTCTCCACCATCGGGCCCGCCCCGGGGGACGAATCTTTCCCGGCGGAAACTGACACATCCGCTGCCCCCCTTGCCGGAAGCAACGTCAATAATGGCTTCGTCAATGAAGTTCAAGCTGCATAAACGCTGACTTTTTTGCGTTTACCCTTGGTTTCAAAAGCGACTACCCCGTCGATTTTCGAAAAAAGGGTATAGTCTTTGCCCAGGCCGACATTTTCACCGGGATGAAATTTTGTTCCCAGTTGACGAACCAGAATATTTCCGGCCACAACCCGCTGTCCGCCGAAGCGCTTTACGCCTCGACGCTGGGCATTACTGTCACGTCCGTTTTTAGAGCTTCCACCCGCTTTTTTATGAGCCATGAGAGCTGCTCCTTATAGTTTTTAAGAATAATCTTAAAGCGCTGATCCGCCGGCTGACGACAGTAGCTTTTAATATTATCAGCTTCCTGCCGACCAGCTAGCCGCCGTTTACCCGGTTGTTTCAGGCATTGCTGATGGCGTCTATTTTAACGGCCGTGTAAGCCTGGCGGTGGCCGTTTTTACGACGATATCTTTTTCGGCGCTTGTATTTAAAAACAATGATCTTTTTGTCCCGTCTCTGTTCAACAATATGGCCGCTGACGGAGACGTTGTCCAGCATCGGCTGGCCGATCTCCAGGTTGTTACCATCGGAAAACAGCAATATCTTGTCAAATGAGACGGCCTCACCAATGTCACCCGGAATTTTTTCAATCCGCAATACCTGGTCTTTTTCAACCCGGTACTGTTTTCCGCCGGTAGCTACGACCGCATACATAATAACTCCTTGTTCTGGCCCTGATCTGTACTAATCCGAGTCGTCCTCCGGGGCCTTTCTGGCTAACCCTGAAGACTACCGCGAAGACTACTACCACGATCCGCACATTTATTTAATTATAATTGTTTAACCCGCAGCCAAGCCCGAGGTTAAGACCTTAAACATTCTAAAAACATCTCATTATATTGTAATATCAATGTTTGTCAAGTCTTTTTTCCGATTGTCAGGGACAATCGGCCAGGCAAGAAGAAGCTCGTCCGGACGGTCATTTGACCCGGGCAGAGACCGTTAACCGATTGATTATGGTCTCGTGCCGGGGAAAACGTTTTCGCAGGGTTTCCCGGTCGGCCAGTTCAAAATCTTCAAACTCAAATCCCGGGGCGGTGGTGCAGCCGGTAAGCGAAAAGCCCTCCCGTTCCAGCGGGCTGGCACCGAACCAGGTATTATGAGGCACCAGGGCCTGAGGCCTCTGGCCGGCGGCCAGGTCCAAACCCAGGCAGAGTTGGCGATAGGTGCCGTCAGCTTCCAGTAAATGCAAAACCAGAGGGCAGCCGCAGTAAAAATGCCAGACCTCATCCGCCTTGATGCGGTGAAAGCGGGAGACCTCGCCGGCGGATAAAAGAAACAGGATGGACGTGCAAAGAGCACGGTTGTCCCGGAACCGGTCCGGCAGAGCCGAACCGGCGATAGTTTCGCCGCAACGGTATGTTTCCCGGAAATATCCGCCTTCGGGATGAGGTTGTAAGTCAAAGGCATTAACATAGTCCCGGGCGGTATAGCTCCGGACTGGGTCAGGCATGAACAAGCTCCTGGCTTAAACCGTGAATTTGGCGACCAGCCGATACAATTGATCGGCCAGTTCCGACAAGTGGTTGGCGCTTTCAGTCAAATGGGCGCTGCTGCCGGAAACATCGGAAGCCCGCTGGTTGACATTGGTGATGTCCTCGGTTATGTCGCTGATGGCGGTAGATCCCTGGGAGACATTCTCGTTAACATCACCGATGGCCCGGGATATCTCCGAAACGTTGGAGGCGATTTCCCGGGTAGAAGCGGATTGCTCCTCAACCGAAGAGGCGATAATGGTCACGGTTTCGTTAACCGTGTTTATGATTCCGGAGATATCGCCGATGTCTTGGACCGTGCCAAACGAGGTCTCCTGGATGGATTTAATTTTATCCTTGATGTCAAGGGTAGCTTCCGCGGTCTGGCGGGCCAGCTCTTTAATCTCATCCGCCACCACCGCGAAGCCTTTCCCGGCTTCGCCCGCCCGGGCCGCTTCAATGGTAGCGTTAAGCGCCAGCAGATTGGTCTGTTCGGAAATTTCATTGATAGTTTCGGTTACCTTGCCGATTTCATCGGCAGCGGCCCCCAGTTCCTTGACGCGCTGGGAAGCCTGGTCCGATTTGGTGACCGCGTTCTGGGTGATATTGGCGGCATTCTGGGAGTTCTGGGCAATTTCATTGATGGTGGCGCTCATCTCCTCGGTGGAGCTGGCCACCGTGTCAGTATTGGAAGCGGCCTGCTCCATGGCGGCGGCGATGGTTCCCATGCTGGCATCCATTTC
>JAWOCW010000206.1:0-3473 GCA_046483615.1 Desulfosudaceae bacterium | reverse complement strand
CAGCTTCATATCGGCCGCCTTGCAGCTGCGCCCAAATCGACTCGTGAAATATCCGGGCTATATTGAAAACAATCCCGTCCGGGCAAAGCTGGTAAGACAGCCGGAACAGTGGACCTGGAGCAGCGCGTCGGCCCACATAGCCGGAAAAAATGACAGGCTTGTCTTGGGACTATTTCTTCAGACTCGTTAATTGTCTAAAGGGTTTTTCCACTTGAGGCCGGGGAAACGGGCAAAGTCCACATCGGTGGAAGCCAATTCACAGCCATGCTCAATGGCAAGAGCCGCCAGATGGGCGTCTGTAACAAGGTTCGCCACCGCCTGTCCTTTGGAAAGCATTTGCCCAAAAACGACCCAATGCCGTTCAGTAGGTCGAATGAGCCTTGTACAGGGTTGATCCAGCCAGCTTTGTACGCGGTTACAGGCCTGTTCAAGGGATAAGGGGCACTCAAAAACCCTGGGATTGGTCCCTATTCGAATAAAGGCGGTCAGCACGGTCCAGCAAAGGCAAACACCACTGCTGCCCGACAGTTGTTGATCCCACCACGTACGCGCCTGCTGATTGCGAGGATGCAGGGCGTCTTCCGCATACAAAAGAATGTTGGCATCGACAAGAATCAACGGGCATCCTCGCCTTCAAGCTGGGCCAGCAACTCCTGGATGTTATCCAGATGGCGGCCTTCTTTCAGACCCATCGGATGGGCATCTGTTTTATAAGGGCGTTGCCTGGCAGGCTGTTCCAGCTTATCCAGGCCATTTCGAAGCGCTTCATTAATAATCGTTTTAAAGGGAACTCCCCCCTGCCTCGCAATAAATCGCGCCCGTTCGAGTACATCATCATCTATGGTTAATGTCGTTCTCATATGATGATCATATCATCTTATGGTTTGATGTCAAGGCATCATTTCGAAAAGGCTGGCGTTAAGATAATCTGGCTCAATGGATGATTATATCGCCTATCCGGAACAGTGGGCCTGGAGCAGCGCGTCGGTCCACATAGCCGGTAAAAATCACAGGCTTGTAAATAAATGTGAGGGCCCTGCTGTCGATGATCAGCGGCGACTGACGGCAATTTCTGGCAGGAGCCCTGTTATCCGAAAAAATGGATGATCTACGCAGGCCTGCCCGCACCGGACGACCACTCGGAGAGGCCTTTTTTGGGAACAATTGGAAGGAATTCCGGGGAGGCCTTTACGGCCGCAAAAACCGGGGAGAAAGGCCGAACAGGCTGAAAAACAGACTTTCTTTGCAGGCCGGCTCAACCTGTGTCGCGGGCGAAACGAAAGGCCAGCACCCCGCCGAACCCCACGCACCAGAGATTGATAAAGGCGTTGCCGAGCAGTTCGGCCGGACCGATCCCGTATATGCCGTTTTGCAGGTTAAAGGAAATGTCCAGCACCCCCAGAAACATCAGGGCACCGGCGCAGACCAGGGCCAGCGGGCGGCCGCCGGATTTGCCGGTCAACTGCCTGGCGCCGGCGACGATCAGCCCCAGCGCCAAAAGCAGGTCGGCCGGCCAGAAGGCATGTTCAAACGCGAAATAACCCGGCGGCGGTGTCGCGGGCGCCAAGCCGACGGTATAAAACATCAGCCAGTACAGGGCGATGCCCAGGCCGGTGACGATCATCAGAAGATCTATCGGTTTTCCGGAAGTATTCATGACGCGTGTTCCTTTTGGGCTGTATTTTTATGAAGGCGAGCGACCGTTCGGTCCATCACCCAGAACACCAGTTTCGGGCAGAATCGCTTGGCCAGCACCGATAGCTTGGCGTCGAAGCCCGGAATAATCAGAAATTTCCGTCGCCTGACACCCTTTAACATAACCCGGGCGACTTTTTCCGGGGAAAGTGTCCTGGCGCTCTGGGAAATGGCGCTGGTTTCCGCGGGTTTGGAAAGATTTTCAGCGGTAAGTCCCGGTGTGTCCGTGTCCGGCGGACAGAGAACCGATACGTTGACGTCAAGGGGACGCAGCTCTGCCCGCAGGGCCTCGGCGAACCCCACGATCGCGAATTTAGCGGCACTGTAATCGGTATAGCCGAACACGCCGAGAAGGCCGGCCACCGAGGCGATAGTGACGATATGGCCTCCGAGCTTCGGCATGTGCGGTAGCGCCGCCGCCACCACGTGGCGGGTTCCGTACAGGTTGACCTGTATCGTATAATCGAACCGGGCGGCCGAAAGACGGTCGAAATAATCCGGCCGGGCCCCGCCGGCGCAGGCGATGAGGATATCGGGCGGGCCGAATTCGGCCGCGGCCCTGTCGATGGTGCGGGTAACGGCCGGTTCGTCCGTGACATCAAAGCAATACCAGGCGCACTGCCGGCCGCTCCCGCGCCGGTTCGCCTCAACGCGGTCCGCGGCCGCCTTTAGCCGGGATTCATCCCTGGCCAGCAAAAGCACATCGGCGCCACCGGCCGCCAGCTGCTCTGCCGCGGCCAGGCCGATACCGCTGGAGCCGCCGGTGATATACACCCGTTTTCCGGAAAAATAATCTTTTGAGGCCATGATGTTGGCTATTTGCCTTTCAGTTGATCCTGATCCAGTGCCTGCAGCCACATTAACCCGGATATTTCATGAAATTTTTCGACTATAGTTGTTTAATCATCAATTCAGTTGGTTATTTATAATTTTTGGCTCTTTATAAAAATACAAATTGTAATTGGTTGCTTTTGAAAGGGATTCTGGGTAGACCATTGCGACCGCAAAACCGGGAAGAAAACCCAAACAAGCTGAAAATTAGTATACTGGCACCGGAATTAAACCGGAATTATGCCTTATTTTTCGATTTTAACGGGAACCCCCGAAAAAGCGGCGTTGCCGCTGAGATCGAGGCGTTTTTCGTCGGTAATGTCATTGATACTGACCCCGGGGTATTCCGCGGCCACCCGCAGGCCGATGCCGGGCCGGTCGTGTCCCCAGCCATGGGGCAGACTGACCACGCCGGCCATGATACGGTCGGTGACCTCGGTTTCCACGGTGATGCTGCCCACCGAAGAGGTCAGGCGAACCTGCTCGCCGGTACCAATTCCCCGGCTGTCGGCGTCTTCCGGATGGATCCAGAGGGTGCAGCGGTTAGCGCGGTTGCGCATACTGGGGTAATTGTGAAACCAGCTGTTGTTGGACATCAGGATGCGCCGGCTGATCAACATCAGATCAAATGAAGCCGGGGCCGGTTCCGGCGAAAATTTCTCCTGCCTGTCGGCCACCGCCCGCAGCTCTTTGACAAGCATCTCCGGAGCCAGGTCGATCTTTTTGCCTTTGGTGAACAGCCGTTCCGGCAGGCGGGGTTCCAGGGATCCCAGGTCCAGGCCGTGTTCCGCCCGTTTGACTTTGGCCAGCGTCAAGCCGGAACCGAAAATGTTCATCCCGGAGCCATGCGGGCCGAAACGCAGGATCAGGTCCAGCAGTAACTCGGGCCGGGCCAGTTTCAGGGCCAGCCGCAAAAAGGGGTTGGCGATAAAACGGGCGCTCAGGTC
>JAWOCW010000118.1:0-6267 GCA_046483615.1 Desulfosudaceae bacterium | reverse complement strand
CGCTTTCGGAAGCGGTCTGCCGCCAACGTCCTGGCTGAGATTGAACACTTGCGTCAAACCTATGATGTCCGGGAGTTGAAATGGCAGGATGACAATCTGACCACGGATCGGAAGAGAGCCATGCAAATTTTTTCCGGCATGATCGAGCGCGGGCTGGCCATGCCCTGGAACACTCCCAACGGCATCGCCCTGTGGACCCTGGATGAAGAAATGCTGCGTTTGATGAAACAAAGCGGCTGTTATGAACTGACCCTGGCGGTGGAATCAGGTGATCCCGCTTCTTTCCGGTCTTATATCCGCAAGCCGTTTTCCCTGGATCAGGCCAAAGAAACCGCCCGGCTGGCCCGGCGCTGCGGTATTACCACGGTGGCTTATTTCATCATCGGGTTCCCCGGGGAAACCCTGGCGCAGATCAATAATTCCATGCGGTTTGCCCGGGATTTGCGGGCGGATTACATGATTCCTTTTATCTTCAACCCGCTGCCGGGATCGGAACTGTGGCAAAGGTGCCTGGAGCAGGGCTATATTGATGAAAACTACGCTTATGAAAAAGCTAATCATTACTTTCAATCGGACCTGATAACCGGCGATTTTACCACCAGGGATTTGCGTCGGATTCAGAGCGTGGCTTATTTTAAAAATCTGCTGCGGATGCCCCTGCGTAATCCCGGGGAGTTTATCTCCTGGTATGGCCGGCAGCTTCTGCGACATCCTGATTTTCTGCGTACCTTTTTTATTCATCTGGCCCAGTCCGTGTCCCTGCTGTCCCGACAGCGGCGGCCGGTCCTTCCGCTCGAAAGAGGAATCAGCAGGTAAGGTGAAAACAGGCCGCTACCCGCCGCGAATCGGCCAGCTGGTTGTAAACCTCAACGGCTTCCCGGCTGGGCCGGGCAATCATTTCGATGTCCCGGCCGGCCAGTTCCCGCGCCAGGTTTGCATCCGGTTTCATCAGGCCGCTCTCCCCGGTGCCGGCAATGAGCACTTCCGGCACGGTCCTGATAATGGAGGTGATGTCCGCCAGGGTCAGGACGTGCCCGGATTGACGCCACCATTTGTCCTGTACGGTCTTATCGGGATAGATAATCAGGTCAGACTTGTAAGCGCGGCCGTCGATGGTCATTTGGCCGAAAGAGTAAGCTTCGATCATGTTGTTTCCCGCGAAATCGCGGTCCCTTTTATTTTTTCCCAGGTCGAGATCAAGGCCGCTTAAATCAGCTGAGCCCGGTTGGATCCTGGTTGTCCGGATCATGACCAGACGCCGGGAATGGTTTCACCGCAGGAGTCGCAGCGGTTGTCTTGCAAATGGACGGTCCTGATCCGGTAGCCCTGCCGCTGCAGCAAGAGTTCGCCGCAATTGTGACAATAAGTGTTCTCGCCGTCGTGTCCCGGCACATTGCCAACGTAGACATATCGCAGGCCTTCTTCCAGGGCGATCCGGCGAAACCTGGTCAGCGTCGCCACCGGCGTCGGAGGCACCCGTTTGAGTTTGTACCGCGGTGAAAATCGTAAAAAATGAAGGGGGTGATCCGGTCCGAGGTTATCCATGATCCAGCGGCACATGTCCCGGGCCAATTCGGGATCATCAGTATAGCCGGGAATAACCAGGTTGGTAATTTCAAAATGGACTTGACGTTCATGCAGAATCCGGAAAGTCTCCAGAACCGGTCGCAGCCGGCCGCCGTTTAATTTTTTATAAATCTCGTCGCTGTAAGCTTTCAAATTGACGTTGGCGCCGTCAATCACGTCGCAGAGACGGCGCAGCGGTTCCGGATTAATATAGCCGTTTGATATCCACAAGTTGGCCAGGCCTTTTTCATGAGCCAGCTCGGCGGTGTCAACCATGTATTCAAAAAAAGTAGTGGCTTCGGAATAGGTATAGGCAATGGCGGTGGCTCCGGCCGCCCGGGCCTGGGCGACTGCTTCCGCCGGAAAAAGATCATAATGGCGAACCTCTTCCGGTCTGGCCTGGGAAATTTCCCAGTTCTGGCAATTCAGGCAACGGAAGTTGCAGCCGGTGGTGGCCATGGAAAAAACGCTGCTGGTGGGCTGGAAGTGAAACAGCGGCTTTTTTTCAACGGGATCAACGTGAATGGAGCAGGGATTGCCATAAGTGAGGGTGTATAAGTTTCCCTCCAGGTTGACCCGGGAGCGACAGACGCCCCGGTCACCGGGATACAGCAGGCAGCCATTGGGGCAGAGGGTGCAGGCGGTGCCTTTGTCGGCGGCGGTCCGGTAGAAGCGCGCCGGACGGGACCACTTCCAGAGTGAGTCCGGGGCGTCGTTTTTAAAAACATGACCGCTGATATCGGCCGGACCGGAGCCGGACGATTTTTTGTCTCCAAACAGGGAGAAGGCCGCGGCGGCGGGTGACAGGCAGGTGGTCAGCGCGCCGGCCGCGCCGGCCACCAGAAAGGAGCGCCGGCTGAGGGGTGTTATCGTCTTTTCCATATAATTCCCAGGCTGATAGTTTTCAAGGCTATTAATATGGCCGCTGTTCCTGCCAGGCCAACCAGGGGAATGAGCAGGACGCTGGCCAGCAGGGCGCCGAAAGCCGCCCCGATCAGGTCGGCCGAAAAGGCGGCGGTGGCCTTTTGGTTAATATCTCCCCCCAGGTGCAGAATGGCGGGGAACTGAAAGCCGCAGACGCAGGATATGGCAAAACCGTATACCAGGTAAAACACCATCGTCAGGCTGTCGCCGCCGAAGGTAACGGCCAGGATAAATCCGCCCAGCCAGGCTATCAGCAGACCGTCCAGGGCCATGATCGTTCGGCGGCCGTACCAACGGAGTCTTTCACCGAGCCAGGCGCCGGGCAGCAGCCCGGCCAGAAAAACGGTCACAATCAGTCCGATCTGAAAATAAACATAACCGAAAAATATCTGGAAGGCAAATATAGTCAGAATTTCCGTGGCCATATTGATTAAACCGGTTGAAAAAAGAACAAATTCGCTGCCGGTGATAAAGTAAAAGTAGCCTATCAAAAACAGGACAGCGGCAATATAAAGAGGCGCCGGGGTGGCTGAAAACCGGGTAAACCACTGCGAGAACATCAATCGCATCAGGGAAGGTCGGATATCCGTGTTAATGGGAGCATCCTCCTGGAGCAGGTCCTTAACCCGGTCGATTCTTCCGGCGGTGATATTACCGGCGTAATAATTATCGATATAAACTGTGCTGATCCGCCTGGTTCGAAGTATTTCCGGGATGTTGGTGGATATCGGCCGGTCGGCGCACAAGAAAAAAAGTTTTTCTCCCGGCAGGATAGTGACCTGTTCAAAACAGGCGGCGGCAGTATTGTAAACAGACGAAATTTTCTGCCGGTCCGCTTCCGAAACATAGTCGGCCACCCCCTCCAGAGAAAAAGCGAAAACACCATCGCGCGAAAGTCTTGTCCTGATCTGGCTGAAAAATTCCCGGGTATAAAAGCGGTTGAGCTGAAATGTCTCCGGTTCCGGCAGGCAGGCGATAATGGCGTCATAAGCCGGGCCCGGCTCGGACAAAAACCGACGGGCGTCTTTATTGATCACCCTCAGGCCCGGAATCCTGTCAAGCAGATCAAAATCGAACATGGCCCGGCTGACGGCCGGATCGATTTCCAGATAATCGATCGATTCCGGATTATGTTTGCCGATTTCCCGCATAATTCCGGAAACCGCCGAGATCAGCAGCACCCCGTCGGGGCGGCTTATCTGGGCCAGGGGATAGTGGGCTGCTTCTTCCGCCGCCTGGCGGTTATTGGAGCTGGCAATGGGGACACCGTCCATGAGCAGGGTGTGCTGCTGATTATCCCGGTGGACCAGCAGCCGCCCGTAACGGGACTCGCGATAATCAGCCAGGCTGCCGGAGGATGGTGACAGAGTCTTTTTTTCCAGGATGGCCCCGGCGGCCAGCAGAATCAGGATCAGGGCCAGGGCCGTTATTACGCCCGGGCCCGGACGACGCTGCCTGGTAAAAAGATTGGCGGCGGTCAGCAGCAGTATCAGCCCGGCGATGAGAACGGCCTGCATGGGCGTGACCAGTAAAACCAGGACAAAGGAAAAAAGGACGCCGCCGGCGATGTCTCCGGCATTGTCGGTGATATAAATGAGGGCCCCCGGGTAAGACGGGGATTGCCTACGGATGACAAACAGGCTGTAGGGCAGAACAAAACCGATCAGCAGGCAATAGGGGGCGATGGTGACAAAAGTATACAGGAAGATACCGTAGAATCCAACGGCGCTGCCGGGAATAAAGCAGGTGTCCCGTAGCAGCCGGATGGTCAGCAGTTGGATCGGGGGAAGCGCCGCCGCCGCGAAAGACAACCAGGCCAGTTTGCCAGGGGAAGGCTCCGGGTGATTTTTTGGGGGAGTTTTTGGGGGAGTTTTTGGGGCAGAACGGACGGAGCGGCGATCGGCCAGGTGGGCCAGCATTGTTCCGGCGCCACCCAGGATAAGCCAGTTGAAAAAAATAAGGGCGATGACGAATTCATTGCCGGCAAACAAGGCCAGAAATTCGCGAATGGTATACAGCTGGGTAACGACCGAGGAAATGCCGGTGGCGATGACGACACCGGTTATGGATCTTTCAATGGTTTTCCTCAAAGTATTGCACCTGATAGGTATATACTTCCAGATCACCCTGTTCCCAGGCGTTCGGTGGCAGTCCCGCCTTGACGCAGAGATGTTCCAGGAAAACGGTCCGCTCGGGCAGCTGTTGCCATACCTGGGGGAGGAAGGTCGCCCGGGCCAGGCCTTTTTTAATAATGACGCCGTCTACTTCGGGGCATAATTTGGCAAGCAGATCATTGGCGTCTTCGTACTCCAGCGGCTGGGGTTCCGAAAGAATACTGACTTCTATGGTTATTTCGTCCGCTTCTTCCTTGCTCAGGGCGGGGAAGCGGGGATCCTGAAAGGCGGCGTTAACAGCGTTCCGTTTGACTCCCGAAACAATGGACTCATCAGCCGTGAGGCTGCCGATACATCCCCGCAGTTCGCCGTTTTTATTCAGGGTTACAAAGGTGCCGCAATGGGACTGCAGGGCTTCTTCCTTGTCCAGGTCAAGTTCCGGGCCGTCAGTTTTGATGCCGAGACTTTCCAGGATGGTTTTTCTGGCCAGTTGGACCAGCGCCTCTCCCTGGGCTTTGGTAACTTTTTTGCTTGCCATGAATGGACCTCCGTAAAATGCGATAACAGTATAACCAACCACCCGGTCCCGGTTTCCGGAAGTGTCTCCACTGTTGGAATAGTGGAGCAGGACCGGTTCCCAGTCATGTTGCCGGGCCAGGCGCATGATTGCTTCAATGGGAATTTTTCCGCAGGCGCGGTTTTCGCTCCGGTACAAGGAGCCGCAGCTAAGGTTTAAAATATTTTCTATGGTTTGCCGGTCTTTTTTAACTGCCTCCTGATGGGGCAGATAGTGGGAAAGATCGGAGCTGGCCACAATCAGGGTATTGCCGTCAAGCAGCGGGGAAATGGCCCGGGACAGATAATCCGGGTAGACCCGGCCGGTGACAATGGGGACTATCCGGAAGGAGGGCAGCCAGGTTTGCAAAAAGGGCAAAATCACTTCTACGGAATGTTCTTTGACTTCGGAAACAGGCGGCGGCGTGGTAAAAACGCCATATTTTCGGCGCAGCCGTTCGGCGTTCCGGTGCAGTTCGATTTTGCCCAGGGGAGTCTGATAGGCGGAAACATCGCTGATGCCGCAGCCGTCAAAGCCGGCCTGATGGTCCGGCCCCATGATAATAACCTGGCTGTATCGGTGGGGCTGCTGTTTAAGGGCCTGATAGGCATGAGCCGCCGTGTATCCGGAATACTGATACCCGGCATGAGGCATAATCAAGGCGCGCAACTGCTTATTTTCCGGAAGCGGCAGGTCGCTTCTCCCGCTCCTGGCGGTCAGTTCGGCGATTATTCGTCCCAGAGCGTCGGAGTCGGCCGGATAAAACGCGCCGGCCACGGCGGGCGGACGTTCCCCGGCGCCGGCCGTGGCGGAAAAAAGTATTATCATCAAGCCGAGAACGATAATAAGGTAGTGATTAACTCGCATTATGGCCTAAAAAAAAGCTAATGTTTAAGGTAGCCGGTTTAATTTTCCGCTGTTTTTTCGGGCTAAGAAGGTATTTGCAGATTCGTTATGTTCCGACATGATGATACTATAACAGATTTTCTAACCGGTCAATGGAGAATCATGGAGAATCAATCGGCAATTTATTCTTGACATTTCACAAGCCATGACTATACTCAGAACTTTTAAGAGAGATGGGCCGTTAGCTCAATTGGCAGAGCA
>JAWOCW010000060.1:0-6069 GCA_046483615.1 Desulfosudaceae bacterium | reverse complement strand
CTCTGAATAGTAGGGCCTTACCTTTTTTATTTTACTGGCCCCCGGCCTCCGCCGGGGTGACGCAACAAGGAAAATCCCGACTTTTTACGAGACCATCAGATTTGATGGCTTCATAAAAAGTCCCTATTCCGTCATTCCGGCGAATTCCGAAATCCATAAATTTTTAATTTTACTTAAACACTTAATTGCTTAAAACTTAACACTGCCTGTAAAAAAGACTTTTACAGGCTTATCAGATTTAGCTATAACTTATTTTGGCACATATACGGCTCCCGGGGATATACCCTGTAACGGTATTTGATGGGCCCGGACATCATTTTATTGGACATGGAAGCGACAGTGCCTCCCATCGCATTCATGCTCTCCATCTCCGGAATTATCGCCTCGCCCTCAATCACCATTTTTCCGGAGGCAAAATCAGCAACAGGACCTTCAAAAAACAGTTTCATCTCAACCGGGGTCGAGGTACGCGCTTTTCCCCCCCATTTTTTCACATGAAAATGGCTCTTGATGACACCATTAATCGTAATGGTTCCTGAACTGTCTAAGTATAAAGTACCTGTAAACGGCTCAAGCTGCTCCATCCGGAAGTCTACTTTCATTGGAATAAAGCCGACACGTACCTTAACCTTAAATGGCGGCAAATCAATACTGCCGTTTTCAAGTTTCAAAGAAGAGACATTGGCGCCACAAGTCATTGTGGTCGTGTCCGGCAGTTTGACTGTCTGGTTCAGATTTTCAATCTCAACCACCCCGTCAACGTGCCATTTTTCCATTTTAATCACAAAATCATCTTCCGGATTCTGGGCGTCAGATACAGGACGATCTCCGGTGCTGCACAATGTAGTCATATCCAAAGGCGCGCCGTTAAATCTGTCTTTCATCCAGGCTATCGCGTATGGTGCTACCTGAAACTGCGGGACAATATGCTCGGACTTCGGAAACACCAGGAAAGAAACATCCATACCCATTTCACAATACGCCTCTTTCAGATCCAGGGCCTGGTCCATGGGAATAAACGGATCAGCTGATCCGTGATACAAAAAAACAGGAGCGTTAATCGGGCTTTGACCGAGCTTCATGTTCTCGACAATCCCGGACACCTTGGGTAACAATGTCATTAACTCTTCTATCGTATGGTGCCCCTTTGTTAAATCTTTGGTGCCGATATGCATATATAGTCTCAATCCATCGAACATACAGTAATCCCTGGCGCCTTTAAAGGCCTCGCGTCCCCCCTCATTGACAAGATCATACAACGGCACTTCATTGGGATACTGGTAATAGAGGCCGGCTAAGAATAAAAGCAAATAATTGGCTCCGGGTCCGCCGTCGAGGAATTTGCCCACATGTATGAGATCAGCGACAACACCGCCCGCTATAACACCGACCAGATTCAAATCAGGCATATAAGAGGGCTGAAGCTGGCCGGCCCACGCTGCGGTCTGCCCGCCCTGGTCGTATCCCCAGGTAACGACCTGGTCGCTATTGCTGAATGGGGAGAACGGAATCTGCCGTGAAGCCTTAACGATATCCAGCGCGGCATGACCCTGGTTATAGGCGTTACAGTAGGATGGATACCCACCCGTGGTATATCCGGGATAATCGCTTATTAACACGGCGTAACCCGCTTTAAGAATGGCTATAATATTGTCGTTCTCCCAGTAGTTACCTGCCCTGAACTGAAGAGAAGGAGCGCAATGCTGACCAAACCCTTGCGTGGAGGGACAATAAATAACCACGTTTCCACGATCCCAGACCGCAGGGATTAAAACGGTACCTATCACGGCGTTTGGCATACCAAGCGCATCAGAAGACCGATACATTATCTGCCATGACTCAAACGGGGGGGCTTCAGGAATTTCGACCTTTGCTCTTACGGATCTGATAAGGTCACCATGAACGCCTGCCGGCAGTGGAGACGGCTCTGTGTAAAAAGAGTCCACAGAAACGCCCTCTTTGGACTCAGCAACGGCCGGAGCGGCGAACAGCAAGGCCGTTATCATTATTAATAACAGGACCGCCGGAGATCTACTGATTTTTACCATTTTGCCCCCCCCTCATACTGAATTGTTATTAACAACAGTAATGATAATTGTTCAGTATAACAGTTTTAAGAAAAAAAATAAAAATAGTGTCCAAAAACGGATTTTAAAACATCAAACCACCAAGACCACAAGGGAATAAGAAATGGTACGACATGGGAGCCTTTTCAGTCAACTGCCTGCCGTTTTTAAGCGAAAGAGATTTGAAAAACTGATTATGAGGCATCAGGCCGAGAGATAATCAGTTGCCGGGATCAGTTTGTTCCCCTGCTGTTCTGTCAGCGGCGCCCAGAATAAGATTGACACACATGGCCGCACATGCTATAAATAAAGAATATAACCCGAAGATTTCATGAAATTTTTGAAAAACATCTATTTATTATATTATTTCAATTAATTGTATTTAAATTAGCAGCCATTCCCCATGAGCCCCGACAGCATGAGCCCCGACAGCATTGAACAACGGAAATACAAGAGGCTTTACTTCCCAACTCATGAAATGATTCGAGCCGTTTTTTCATTTTCAGGTGACAAGCAACTGAGTTTTGACTCAAAGGTATTGAACCTGTGTGAATTGGGGCTCGGGTTGCTGGTGCACAAAAGCGAGACCAACGCGGCCGACGACCTTAAGGCGGGAGACGTTTTGCACCTCGAGGAGATAGTTGGGAATCCTGAGCTGGAATTTATTCGCGAACTTAAATCTGAAATCCGGTGGGTCGTGAATGCGCAATGGATGGACAATATCGGGTTTGGATGCGAATTTCTCGATATTTCTGCTGAATTGAGGGAAAAAATAGATTCCTTTATAAGCGTCGCCGAAGAAACAATGGATGACTCAGAAAACGACGCCGAAGAAACGATTGATAATTCAGAATAGGCGATCCCGAAAATGGGGTGAAGTGTCCGGGGGCCTGTTTTTTTGACCCAATCCGGATCGGCCCCCGACTTCTGAAACAACAGCCTGCGTTTATCCTGCCTGATTGATCATTACTCTCCAGGGACATTCATTTTCACGTCATTCCGCCCAGCAGCCATAATCGGGAACTTGAGAAAAAAGACCGTCATCAGCCAATGCCTGATCCGGGCTAACCCGGATATTTCACGAGTCGATTTGGGCGCAGCTGCAAGGCGGCCGATATGAAGCTGTAGTAATCTACCGCGAATATCGGCCAACGAAGCAGATGCGCTCAAGGTGACTCGCCCGCAGGGTGAAATTTTTTGATATAAAATTGCCTTTATTCCGCAAATCTAAAATGACAATTTGTAATTTTGAAATGACTGCTAAATGCAATATAAAAATCTGAAATAATAAAACAAAGTAATATTTTTCAAAAAATTTCATGAAATATTCGGGTTAAATTGTCTTGCTGGCGGAAAGGGCGGTCAGAACGACTTTTTGTTGCAGGCGTTCTTTCAAGCCAACCGGATTTGTCAGCTGGAGGCGTTCCAGGTAGGGAGCGGCCGCCTCGGGTACGGGCCGCAGCATCCGGCCGGCCAGAGAGGCGAAGGTGGCCAGACGCTTCTGGCCGGCTTCTTGCTTGAATCGGCGCAGGGCGCCGGCAATGGTGATCTCCTCGTCCGTCAGTTCCGTGCCCAGGGGAAAGCTTTTAAACAGTCCGGCCCGGCGATAGGCAGCCAGCTTGTCGGCCAGGGCCTCCGGGTAGTTGTTCCGGTACTGGTCGGGAATACGGTAGGATGGCGGGATCTTGCCGGACTTTTGCGCTTTTTGCAAAAGATCGTCCTGGAAGCGGGAATCGGCAATGTTGATCAGCTGCTTGGCTATTTCCTGATCCACCTTACCGCGCAGATCGGCGATGCCGTATTCGGTCACCACGATATCCTTGAGGTGCCGGGGAATGGTGGTGTAGCCGTAGTTGAAAACAATGTTGGACGACACGCCGTGGGCGCCGTCGCGGACACTTTTAATCATCATGATCAGGCGGGCGTCCTTGAGGGCGTGGGCCATGGACACAAAGTTGTACTGGCCGCCCACGCCGCTGATGACGCGGCCGTCTTCCAGGGCGTCGGAAGCAATGTTGCCCATCAGGGTGATTTTCATGCCGGCGTTGACAAACCGGGCGTCCTGGCGCTGCAGCTCCTTGATCCGCTGATCCCCGTAAAGTTGGTTGACGTAGGCCACGCCGGTCATGGAAAACTGCCGGCGCTCCTCCTCGCTCATGTCGCGCAGGGCGTCATAAAAACGGTTGGGGCCGATGAAAAAGCTGCCGTGGGAAACAATGCCGTTACGCAGATGGTCGCCGATACAATTGTCCAGAATGCGTTCTTTTTCAGTTTCGTCCCGCAGGTCGGCGGAATAAGACTCCTGGCCGTCGCTGAGGCGGTAGTCTTCGTAGCGCAGTTCCGGTTTGAAAAAACCGCAGTTTTGCAGGCTGAGAAATTGTTCTTCCCGCAGGATCGGTTGGAGAGAGGGATCTTCCAGAATGGCCCGGGCGGCTGATGCGGTGATGGTTTCCGTCAGCACCCCCGCATTGATAGATTTTTGGATGATTTCGTCCGTGTAGACCTTTCGTTTGAGGATGCCACCCTGGTAGAGGTCGATAAAGACGCCCACCAGCATTTCCGTGGAACCGTACAACCCCTGTTCAAAGGGGCCCAGTCCGCCGACCCGGTCAATCAGTTTCTGATAACGTTTGGTCAGGCCGAGACTGTTGATTACTTCCCGGTATTCGGCGTTGGCCTGGTGGCGCAGCAGCAGGCTGCTGGAGATGGCGTCTCCCAGGGAGCCGATGCCGACTTGCAGGGTACCGCCGTCTTTTATAAGAGTGCTGACATGGAGGCCGATCATATGGTCGGCCACGCTGACCGGCTGCTTGGGAACGCTGAACAGGGGCGTGTCGTAATCGGGGTTGTCAATGATGACATCAAAGGCGCCGGCCTCATGAACGGCATCGCCATACATGAACGGCAGCTGGTTGTTGACCTGGGCGACCCGGAGATGGGGGATACCGCGGCGGAGAAGTTCGGGGTAAAATTCCAGCAGGTCAAGCCCCAGGTCGGCGTTGCAGCTTTCGCTGTAACGGGTCTGGCCGTCAATCTCCTTCTTGGCAACCATCTGGCAGAAGACCAACGCCCAGTCCGGTTTGTCCTCCAGGACTTCATTGATCATGTCCCGGACAACGTGGGTGTAATTGGAGCTGTAATGATTCTGCTGAGCCAGGGTAGTGTTGATAAAAGAACCGGCCTTGAAATAAAACTCTTTCAGGGCAACGTTGTCCGGGATGTCGTCATGGCGCAGATCAATCATGTATTCGAAATCCGGTACGCCCTTCCAGATCCTGTCCACGATGGGTCCCATGACCCGTTGCTCCAGTTCGCTGGAGGGGCTCGGTTTCTCCAGGGACAGGGCCGTGGCGATAATCAACTGTATTTCGGGATCGGCCTTGGCGCGGCGGTAGACTTCATTGGCGAAATAATGGGATTTGCCCAGAGCCAGGGGCAGGCCGAGGACCAGTTTTTTGCCGCAGACCTCAAACATGTAGTCCACGCACCGTTCCACGCTATCTATAAAGCGGGTCTTTTTTTCCATGGCGTTCGTGATCATGTCCTGGTTGTCCATTTTCATAAAAATTTTCTCCCGACGGCTTTTTAAAAGTTCCGGACCAGTAATTTGTCTCTGTGGCGCGGAACTTTAAAGGCCGGGTAAAACCGCGCTCAGGCCCTGGCCCCCGCCGGAGGACTTTTTAAGAAAACCGTAATATTACAGGTTATAAATAAAGCTTCCAACCAACTGCCAAAATACAGATAAAACATTCTACATAGCTTCCGGATAAATTTGTTGTCAATGAAAAAACCGTGGAAATACGGGAAAACTATGTTTCCGACGGCCTGGCGCGAATATTTCATGAAAATTTTACAAATCCCTCATGTTTGATGTACTCGTAAAAAGTCCAAATTGGGACGGCAAAGTAAAAAGTTCAAGATCAAGGCGCAGCGTTTTTCGAGGAATGGAGCGTACTTAGCAGTACGTGACATGACGAGAAAAACGCTGCAACGAAGATATTGG
>JAWOCW010000360.1:0-9421 GCA_046483615.1 Desulfosudaceae bacterium | reverse complement strand
TACCGGCCTGACCGGCCGGAGAAAAATCATCAGTGGTGATTTCACCGTCCACCCGGAAAACAGTCAGTGTTATGGACCGCGGTACCGGCGGCCTGTCCGTAAACCAGGTGGCCGCCTGCCAGGCCTCGACCACCTGGCCGGCATAATCGTTGGTCCGCGAAGCGTCAACCACCTCCTGGAAAGCATCAAATACAAATATGCAGCCAGACAAGGCCTTTACGGCCGCCGGGGCCAGGTCGTCCTGCTTCAGAAAAGTTATCAGCCAGGGGATATTGTAGCCGCCCAGCATCTCCCCCAGCAGCGCCACGGCCTGGTCCGGAGCAAGCAAGGGCGAGGTCAGCCGCTGCCGGGCCAGCTCGCCCAGAAAATCCGCTTTGACCCGGGCGGCCGGATCAACTCCCGGCGGTACCCGGTTTTTCAGCCAGTCAAGCAGCACCTCCTTTTTTTCAGGGGGAGGATTTTCAAGCAGACGGCATAATTCGGTGGTCTGGGCCGCTGAAAGGGGACGGGGCGGAAGTCCCTGTTCCGCCCGCCCGGCTATCTCAGCCAAATAATTTTCAATCATGTTCTCCTCGTTTTTTTAATTATTAAACCGGCTATTAACCCGGCTATTAAACTTATGCTCACCTGAGGCGATCTTTTTAAAAAATTAATTCGATTGGAAATTATGACAAAATTAAATCCCGGCTACAAGATTTATATTGACAAAAACAATGGTCTTGCTTATTCTATCTATTTTATTATGGCTTTTGTAAAGTTATGAAAGGGACTGTTTCCCGGGCCTGTCAGTCATTATTTATTATTCTGTTTACCAGGGGAGACCATCTTCGGTCCGGTGTGAAACAATTTTGAAATCACCGCCGACGTTCGGGGACAAAGCGCACAGGCATTGCCTATATTGCCTTTTGATAACCAAAGTAAAAACTTAAAAAGGAGATTGTTAACAATGAGTCAATTAATTGCTCCGCATGGCGGAAAAGGATTAACTCCCTGCCTGCTGGAAGGCAGCGAGCTGGAAGCTGAAAAGAAAAAAGCGGAAGGCCTGAAAAAGGTTGAATTAAGCCCCCGCGCCAAGGGCGACCTGATCATGCTCGGCAACGGCGGATTCAGCCCGCTGACCGGTTTTATGACCAAAGCCGACTGGCAGAGTGTCTGCGACAGCTACCTGCTGGCCGACGGCACCTTCTGGCCGGTCCCGGTCTGCCTGGATGCCTCCCAGGAAGACGCCGACGCCATCAAGGAAGGCGATGAGATCGCTTTGTACGATCCCAAAAAGGATGAAATCCTGGCCACCATGAAGGTCACTGAAAAGTACGAAATGACCAAGGAAAACAAAGAATACGAATGTGAAAAAGTATTCATGGGCGAAGGCACTCCCACTCCTGAAGAATTCTGGAAAATCGCCATAGACGATCATCCCGGCGTCCAGATGGTCATGAATCAGAAAGAGGTCAACCTGGCCGGACCCGTCAAGGTTCTGTCTGAAAGTGATTATCCCGAACGTTATCCCGATATTTATCACCGCCCGGCCGACGCCCGCAAAATTTTTGACGAAAGAGGCTGGAAAGACGTAGCCGCCTTGCAGCTGCGGAACCCCATGCATCGCTCCCATGAGCACCTCTGCAAAATCGCGGTGGACGTGTGCGACGGCGTTTACATCCATTCCCTGGTCGGGAACCTGAAACCCGGCGACATTCCGGCCGAAGTTCGGGTAAAGTGCATTGACGCGCTGGTGAAAAACTACTTTGTTGAAAAATTCGTCGTTCAGGGCGGCTATCCCCTGGACATGCGTTATGCCGGTCCCCGGGAAGCACTGCTTCACGCCACCTTCCGCCAGAACTACGGCTGTTCCAAGATGATCATCGGCCGTGACCATGCCGGCGTGGGCGACTTCTACGGCATGTTCGAAGCCCAGACCATTTTCGACAAAATCCCTCATCCGGAAGAACCCGGCAAAGGCCTGCTCTGCAAACCCCTCAAAATCGACTGGACCTTTTATTGCTTTAAATGCGACGGCATGGCCTCTTTGAAAACCTGCCCGCATTCCAAGGAAGACCGGGTCCTGCTGTCCGGAACCATGCTGCGTAAAGGCCTGTCCGAAGGCACGGAGATTCCCGATCACTTCGGTCGTGAAGAGGTTCTGGAGATCCTGCGCGAGTACTACGGCGGCCTCACGGAAAAAGTTGAGATCAAGGCCGGCAAGGCAGCTACCGGCGAGTAATCGCTATCGCCAGTTTGTTTGCCAGGCTGTATCTCTTATAAAAAACGCCGGTAGTGGAAATTATCACTACCGGCGTTTTTTTGTTTTTACCAGCCGGGCCGAAAGTAAAGCAGAGGGACTTCCCGCTCCAACCGACCTGCCCCCACAAAAACAAAAAAAGGGAAGCCGTGCCGGCTTCCCTTTTTTTAGTAAAAATACGAGGCTAAGTTTCGCTTATTATTACTTCTCCCGTCCGGAATATTCAGCATACCCCATGGCCACGGTCCGATAAACAAGATGAGCCAGTTTGGAAAAGGGCAGATAAGCAAAGGTGCCAAAAATAAAGATCAGGTGAATATAATACATAAAGTAGGTCAGTGCTTCCGCGCCGGCCAGCCGGGTCAACTCGGTCAGCATCCCGGAAAGGCCGAGACCCAGCACCATGCCGAGCAGAAACCAGTCTTTATAGGTTGAAACCTGATCGTCCTTCTTGGCCAGACGGTTTTTAATCATCAGGATGCCCCCCAGTACCAGGGCGATACCGGCGGCATTGGCCAGAATCTTGAAAGGATTCCACTGGGGATATGGTCCCGGGCTGCTCAACAGGTACAAGGCGATAAAGCCGTAGGCCGTCATGATGAACAGGCCGATAAAACCATACAGGACCATCATGTGCGCGGTGGAGCGCTCCTTGTTTTCACTGCACTCGGTAAATTTGTCATGCTTTAAAATGGTCGGCAGCATGGCAATAATGCCTTTAACCGTACCGACAGCCAGAGCACCTATATTCTGAGATCCCAGGCTGGTTTTACCTTCTTTTATGGCCTGTTCATGCATATCCACCAGAAAGCGTCGTAATCCCAGCAGGAAGACCACCGCCACCAGGATGGACAGGGGAATGAAGACCAGATCAACAAACCAGGTGGAATAAAAATCAGCGTGGGCGATGACGTCGTCAGCATGATGATGAGCCCATTCAAAACCCAGGGCTTCAAAACCCAGGGCTTTAAAAATTTTGTCCATGACTCCCCCCATGGAGGTGGTCACAAAGGCCAGCACCGCGAACAGAATCGCCGGAATCGCGATCAGTAGGGGCAGTTTTTTGGGATCATTGACCGCTTTTCCCAGCGCTTTGGGGGTGGCGTACTCGTTGATGGCGTAAGACCGGATCGCTCCCAGCACATCACCGGGTTTGGCGCCGCGCGGACAATAGGTGGAACAGTCCCCGCACTGGTGGCAAAGCCAGATGTCCACGTCACTGACCAGCCGGTTCTTCAGCCCCCAGGAAGCCGCGATCATCTCTTTTCGGGGAAACGGCTTGTTGTCCGGCGCGATCGGACAGACCACCGAGCAGGTGGCGCACTGAAAACACTTCTTAAGGGAATCACCGCCAAGCCCCACCACCTCGGTTATAAAATCCAGATCGGGCTCGGCCAGATATTTATCACTCATATTAATGCCTCCGTAATAATCTGCCTGTGTTTATATTATCTTTTAAGAAGATACTTAGAAGCCCTTGAAGGGATTGGGGCCCAGCGCTTCGATTTCTTCCACAAAGGAATTGATGATTTCCGGAATCTTGTAATAATCATCGATGGCGACCTCTTTCTGGGTGACCCGCTCTTCCTCCAGCGCCAGGCTGGACAGGGCGTCGCCGATTTTCTGCATCCGGATGCTGGCCAGCTCGCTGCCCTTGACAAAATGGCACTGGTAATCATCCCCATGCTTGCATCCCAGCAGGATGGCGCCGTCCATGCCCTGAGACATGGCGTCCTTGATCCAGATAACATTGACCGAACCCAGGCACCGGACGGGAATAATCCGCACGTCCGCCGAAAAAGACAACCGGTTCATGCCGGCCATGTCCAGGGCGGGGTAGGCGTCGTTTTCACAGACCAGTGCCAGTATCCGCAGAGGCGGTTCATCAAAATCGTCCTCGGAAGGTACCTGGATCGCTTTGACCATGTTACCGATACTGTTGATATTGTAATCGGCAAAACCGATGATCCGCTCGGGACAGGCGCCCATGCAGGTACCACAGCGGCGGCAGCGGGCGGGATTGGGCTTGGGAACTCCCTTGGCATCGTCATCCAGGGCGCCGAAGGGACACTCTTCTGTGCACCTTTTGCAACTGGTGCAGCGCTGGAAGAAAAAGTCGGGATAGGTCATGTCCCAGGATCGGGGATGCACGGACACACCCCGGTTGGTAGACTCGACGCACTGAATGGCCTTCAGGGCCGCGCCGGCGGCGTCTTCCAGGGATTCTTCAATGGTCATGCTCCGTCGGATGGTCCCGGCCGCGTAAACTCCGGTTCTCTGGGTTTCATAGGGGAAACAGATAAAATTGGAATCAGCATACTGATCAAAGATATCATTATCCCGGAAGCCCGGTCCCTGGCGATAGGCCAGATTGACGACCGGGTCGTCATAAGTTGCCGGAACCATGCCGGCCGACAGGACCACCAGATCCGCCTTGACTTTCAATTTCTCACCCAGCAGGGTGTTGTCCGCTTCCACGGCCAGCCGGTTACCGCTCTTGGATACCTCGGTAACATCGGCTTTGGTCATAAAAACACCGGGATCCTGCTGCAGGGCTTTGTAAAAATACTCGGACAGCCCGGGGGTCCGCATATGCTGATAAAAGATATAGGCCTTGGCGTCAGGATAGTCATCCCGAACATATTTGGCCTGCTTCAACGTCGCCATGCTGGTCACCGAAGCGCAATAATCAAAGTCACTGTCATCTTCGTTGCGTCCGGGGCTCTGGACGAAAACCACTGATTTGGCTTCTTTGCCGTCAGAGGGGCGGGTGATTTTGCCCTTGGCGGCCATCTCTTCAAACTGGGTGTTGGTGATGACATCGGGAATATCCCCCATGCCAAGATGAGCGAATTGTTCACCTTCCAGTTTGGCCGGCCGCCAGCCCGCCGCCAGGACCACCGCTCCGAATTTTTCACCATCCGGATCAAAGGTCAGAATATCCTTACGCCCTTCGTTATATTTCTGCAAAGCTTCGAACTGCTGTTCGGCGTTAAGCTCGTTACCGTTTTCGTCCAGCTTCATTTCTTCAGGCAAGGGATAGGGCACGTCAAAAGGATGCTTTTCGCCGGGATTTTTCAAAGTTACCGTGAAATCACCGGGCTCGCCGGCGATCCGGGCCACTATCGTCTCGGTTTTAACGGTAATTTTGTCCTCAGCCTGGACCGCCTTGATCATATCGGAAATCACCGGGGGAACCAGGCTGTCGTAAGGATCTGAGGTGGGCATCTGCTGGCGCATCCTGGCCGCGAATCCGCCCAGGGACTTTTCTTTTTCCACCACGGTGACTTCATAGCCGTAGCGGGCGGCATCCAGTGCCGCGGACAGACCGGTGACACCGCCGCCGATTACCAGGATTTTTCTGGAAAGTGACTCAATTTCATACGGCTCCGGAAGCTTAACGCTCTCCAGCCGGGCCATGCCCATCCTGATATTATCTTCGGCCATCATCTGAACGCGGTCGAAGTTCTCCTCATCCTCTTTTTCCTCTTCGGTCAGGGCGGGAAACTCCGACCGGGGATGGGACCAGACAACCTGCTCTCTGAGATTGGCCCGCTCGATGATACAATTGTCAAATGAAAAAACATCATAATTGACCCGGCGGGAACAGGCCGCGATGACCATCGTATTGACACCATCGTTTTCGATGTCCTGCTTGATCAGATCTACACCTTCCTGGCTGCACAAAAAAGAGTGGGTTTTGACAGGAAGTCCTTCTTCCTTGGGGATATCGCACAACTTCTCAATATCGAGCGCATCCCCTATCCCGCAACCTGTGCAGATATAAACACCATATTTCTTATCCATGTGGGGACCTCCTACCTCTTCAGGGTTTGAATGGCCTTTAAGGCCATGCCGGTAGCGTTTTGATTGGATGTGACCACGTCGGCCGGTTTATTGGCGCAACCGGCCGCGAACATGCCGCCTTTATCATAGTCATTGACGATAAAACCGTCCGAAGTCATATGCATATCCGCGGGCAGTTTGACATTGGCAGCCGTGGGCTGCATACCGGTGGCCAGAACCGCCAGATCAACCGTCTGTTGTATTTTGGCGCCGGTGACGGCGTCCTCGGCTACCAGGGTAACGCGCCCGTCCGGGGTCTCACTGACTTCAGCCACCTTGCCCTTGATAAAAAAGACGTTTTCGTCTTCCTTGATATTGGCGTAAAATTTTTCATACTTGTAACCGGGCGCCCTGAGGTCGATATAAAAGATGTAAATTTTGGCATCCGGATAACGTTCCCTGATATAGGTGGCATGCTTCAAGGAAGCCATGCAGCAGATATAGGAACAATAGGGCAGATGATTTTCATCCCTGGAGCCGGCGCACTGCACAAAGCCGACGCTGGCGGGTTCCTTATCATCCGAAGGACGGGTAATAACCCCTTTGGTGGGGCCATTGGGTGAGGCCAGTCGTTCCAGCATCATGTTGGTGATAACATTCTGGCAGGTGCCATAGCCGAGATTATCAATTTTGGAGGCGTCATAGGGTTCCCAGCCGGTAGCCCAGACAATGGAGCCGACCTGGATATCCATGGTTTTCGGCTTCATATCCAGCTCGATAGCCTCATATTTACAGGCCTCGACGCATTTGGCGCATTCGTTCCCTTTGCAGACGGCCGGATCAATGGCATACCGCATGGGAAAGGCCATTTCGTAGGCCTTATAAATGGCCTTGGTTTTGTCCATGTCAAAATTAAAGCTGTTGTTACGCTCCACCGGACAAACCTCAACGCAATCACCGCAAGCGGTACAATTGGAGTTCACAAAACGCGGGTTCAACTGGACCGTCACCGTGTAATCACCGGGACCTCCCGCTACTTTGGTAACCTCGGCCAGAGTGTAAGTCCTGATTTTACGATTCTCTTTTACGCGCCTGAAATTAATCTCAAGACCGCAGGTAGGGGGACACAGTTTGGGAAAATACTGATTCAGCTGTGCCACTCGTCCGCCCAGGTAAGGGTTTTTCTCCACGATAAAAACCTCGTACCCTACCTCTGCTGCCTCAAGGGCGGTAGTCAAACCGCTGATACCCCCTCCGACCACCATGATGCTGCTGTTGCTGGCAGGGGTTGAATTGTCTGTCGTCATACCATCCCTCCGTGCATAATGTTAACGTTTTTGTTTCTATAGGATTTGTGCCTGATGTTTTGACGAATCTGATCGACCGGCCCGCCGGTGGCCGGCCCATTACATGCGTCAAATCCGGTCTGATCCCGTCCTGGAATGATCAGGCCGGGTAATAAAAACCTCCAGACGCCGTAGCGCCTGGAGGTTTTGTTGTCAATCAATCAAACCAACCAACCCTTAGGCGTCGGGAATGATTTTCACGTAGTCTACTTTCTTCAGATTCCACTGGTTGTTGGCTTTATCATAGGAAGAATTGGTAAAGCAGAACCAGTTGGCGTCATCCTGTCCCGGATAGTCCGCGTTGTAGTAGAAGCCCGGGTAACGGGTCTCTTTGCGGAACTGAATGTGGCGGCAATGGGCTTCCACGGTATAAATACGGTGGTAGATTTCCCAGGCCCGCATCAGCTCATGCAGATCACCGGCAGCCAGTTTTTCGCAGTCTTCCCGCATGACTTCAAACATGTCCATGAGGATTTCCAGATTCTTTTCAGTGGTCTGGTAGTAGGTGGCCGTTCCGGCGCCATACTCATGGGTAGCCTTCATCAGCCGATACATCATCCCCTCGGGTTTGAGGTAGTTGGGGTTGATATCTTCCGCGGTGGTGTACTGGCAATTGTCAAGGTATACCCGGACCGGTTTGTAAACCAGGTCGACCAGCTCTTCCTTGGACTCTTTCAGAGCCGGGGAGAAGTCGGCGTTATCCCGGACGTAACGGGCCATTTCCTTGGCGGCCATGCGTCCTTCGGCGTGAGATCCGGAGGAGAACTTATGACCGGAGCAGGCTACGCCGTCGCCGGCGGTGAAGAGACCGTCAACGGTGGTCATGCGGTTGTAGACCTTGCCGCTCTTGGCTTTGATCTTGTAGGAATCCGGTACCCAGTCGAAATCCGGGCCGGAAGTCCAGATGCCGCAGCAGCCGGAATGGGATCCCAGCAGATACGGTTCGGTCGGCATGATCTCGGAGTTCTTCTTTTCCGGTTCGGTGTTGGTGGCGCACCACAGGTTGGCCTGGCCGCAAGTCATGTCGAGGAAGTCTTCCCAGGCTTCGGACTCGAGATGCTTGAGCTCTTTCTTGTCCATGGTCTCACCCAGTTTGGCCAGGGCGGAAACCGTGTCCATGATGACCGGACCGCGGCCTTCTTTCATTTCAAACAGCATCAGGTGGTTACGCAGACAGGTCGGGGTAATGGCGGCCGTTCCGTAAGGCGCGTAATTTTCCAGCTCGGCTTTAGCGGCGTCACCGGCCACGTAAGCTTCGCCCAGACCGTTCAGAGCCTGTGCCTTGAACAGCAGGAACCAGGCGCCAACCGGGCCGTAACCGTCTTTGAAACGAGCCGGGGTGAAACGGTTTTCCATCATGGACAGTTCCGCGCCCGCTCTCAGCGCCATGGTGTAGGTGGAACCGGAGTTCCAGACCGGATACCAGGCCCGGCCTTTACCTTCGCCGACGCTCCGGGGCTGGTAAATGTTAACCGCGCCGCCGCAGGCAACCATCATGGTTTTGGCCTTGATGATGTAGACTTTGTTTTCCCGCACGGAAAAACCAACGGCACCGGCGATACGGCCGGGATCATTGGCATCGTTCAGCAGTTCAACGATAAACACCCTTTCCAGGATGTTGTCTTCGCCCAGAGCCAGCTTGGCGGCTTCGGAGACGATTCTCTTGTAGGATTCGCCGTTGATCATGATCTGCCATTTACCGGTCCGGACCGGCTGAGCGCCTGATTTCAGGGTTCCCAGCTTGAGGCCCTTTTTGCCGTCCATGTTTTTGCCGTCTTCGGTCTTTTTCCAAACCGGCAGACCCCATTCTTCGAACAGATGCACGGAATCGTCCACGTGACAACCCAGGTCAAAAATCAGGTCTTCACGAACGATACCCATCAGGTCGTTTCTGACCATGCGAACGTAATCATCCGGGGTATTGTCGCCCAGATAGGTGTTGATCGCGGAAAGGCCCTGGGCGACCGCACCGCTTCTTTCCATGGCGGCTTTGTCGCACAGCAGGATTTTCTTGTCGCCGGCCCATTTTTTGACTTCAAAAGCCGTGCCG
>JAWOCW010000290.1:0-3474 GCA_046483615.1 Desulfosudaceae bacterium | reverse complement strand
CCAGTAAGATGAATCTGGAGGATTACTGGCAGTCAGTGGAGGAAGCCCTGGATTACCGCCTGGAGCCTGTCGGACTGACCTTGGCTCAATTCCGCAGGATGGGCCGTTACGCCACTCCCATCAAGTATAAACGCTATGAAGTTTTCGGAAAATTCCGGACGCCCTCCGGCAAGGTGGAACTGTGCGCCGATTATCTTTCGGGCCTGAACATCTCGCCCCTGCCGGTTTTCCGGGAACCGGACGAAAGTCCCTTCAGCACCCCGGCGCTGTCCCGGGAATATCCCCTCATCCTTACCACCGGCGGTCGGAACATCGTCTACTACCACTCCTCCCACCGCAACATTCCCTCGCTTAAAGAAAAGTGCCCCGACCCGGAACTGCAGATTCATCCGGAAACCGCCGCCGCTCTGGGAATCGCGGATGGAGAGTGGGTTTACCTGGCATCCCCCCGGGGCCGGGTTGAAATAAAGACCCGGTATTTCGATGGCATTCACCCGGAAGTGGTCCATTCGCCCCATGGTTTCTGGTATGGCGTCGAGGACGGCTGGCAGCGCCTCAACATCAACATGCTCACCAATGACGAACCCCTTTGTCCGGCCAGCGCTTCAGTTCCCATTAAAGCTCTGCTGTGCCGCGTGGAAAAAATATCATGATGCTAAACCGCTTTGAAGAACTGGTCAGCCGGATCAGCAGCGTGGTGCTGGGCAAAGAACCCCAGGTCCGGCTGGCCCTGACCTGCCTGTTCGCCCGGGGACACCTGCTGATCGAGGATTTTCCCGGCATCGGCAAAACCACCCTGGCCAAGGTTCTGGCCAAGTGCCTCAATTTGCAATTTCAACGGCTGCAGTTCACCAGTGACATGCTTCCCGGCGACATCCTGGGCATGTCGATTTACGACCAGAACAAGGGCACCTTCAGCTTTCATTCCGGACCGATCTTCACCCAGGTGCTGCTGGCCGATGAAATCAACCGGGCCACGCCCAAAACCCAGAGCGCCCTGCTGGAAGCCATGGAAGAAGAGCAGGTTACCATTGAAGGCAAAACCCGGGCCCTGGAAAAACCCTTTTTTGTCATTGCCACCCAGAATCCGCTGGAGCACGCCGGTACTTTTCCCCTGCCGGAATCCCAGCTGGATCGCTTTCTGATGCGAATCGAACTGGGCTATCCCGACCGGCTCGCCGAAAAATCGATTCTACAGGGAGAGGGCGCGGAAAAAGTTCTGGCGGCCATGGATGCCTGCATGCTGCCTGACGCGGTCTTCGAGGTCCAGGGGCTGGTCGACCGGGTTCATACTTCCGATACTTTTCTGGACTACCTCCAGGATATTCTTCATTTTACCCGCACCTGTCCTGATTTTCACATCGGCCTGTCGCCCCGGGCCGGTTTGGCCCTGGCCCGGGCGGCCCGGTCATGGGCCTGCCTGCATGGCCGTGATCACACCGTTCCCGAAGACCTGCAAACCGTTCTGCCCTGGGTGGTCGGCCACCGGCTGCATTCCCGCCAGGACCGGCGCGAAATACCCCGGGAAAAACTGATGGAACTTTTAAACAGCGTTCCGGTACCGATTTGAAACTTTTTGCCCGCCAGGCTTCCGGCCGAAAAGACTCCGGAGAGCGGCTGCCGCTGGAGCTGAACCGCCGCCGCGTTTATATTTTTCCCACCCGGCACGGCTTTGTCTTTATGGGGGTCTTGCTGGCCATGCTGCTGGGAGCGATCAACTATAACAACAACCTGGGCTTTCTGCTGGTTTTTCTGCTGGGCGGCATCGCCCTGGCCGGGCTGTTTCATACCTACCGCAACCTGCACGGCCTGATTCTTTCGGCGGTCACTGCCCGGCCGGTCTTTGCCGGGGAAGTGGCCTTTTTTACCCTGACCGTCAGGGCCGGCTCCCGGCCCCGCCGGGCGGTCTGCTTTTTTCTGGAAAAAGAACGGCTGGTGCTGGAGAACCTCGCCACCGGTGAAGACACCGTCGTCAACCTCGGGCTCGGCAGTCAAAACCGGGGCTACCTGCGGCCGGACCGGCTGACCGTTTTCACCCGTTTCCCCCTGGGGCTGTTTCAGGCCTGGTCGGTGCTGCGGCCGGAAGCCGCCTGCCTGGTTTATCCGGCGCCCCGGGCCGGCCGCCCGCGCCCGACCGAGGAGGGATCTCCTTTTTCGGAAGAAGACGGGGCGGTTCTGACCCGGCCCGGGGCGGATGATTTTGACGGGCTCCGGCCGTATCAGCCCGGGCATCCGGTGCGGCAGATCGCCTGGAAAGCCCTCTCCCGGGGACAGGGCGTCTATATTAAAAATTTCATGACCGGCGGCGGGGGCGCTGTTTTCGATTACGAGTCCACCCCGGGCGATGACCCGGAAGAAAAGCTGTCCCGTTTGTGCCACATGATTATCACTGCCGGCGCCATGAACCTGACGTACGGCCTGAAAATTCCCGGAACGACCATCGCTCCGGGCAGCGGCCCGGATCATCAGCACACCTGCCTGAGGAGCCTGGCTCTCTTTCAGCGGCCGGAGCAGCCATGACAAACGAGAACCTTCGCTACATACCGCCGCTTATCGGCGCCCTGGTTATTGCCATTCTGCCCCACCTGGAGCGGTTACCGCTGTGGATCATCGCCTGGTGCGCGGTTATGTGGGGATACCGGCTGCTGTCTTTAAGATATCGCTGGCCGCTTCCCGGCAAATGGGCCCGGCTGGGCCTGACCCTGGCGGGCCTGGCCGGCCTGCTGGTAACCTTCAGCGACAGCCTGGGGCCGATTGCCTATCTAAGTTTGCTGGCCGTCATGGCCGCCATCAAGCCCTTTGAAACCAGCTCCCACCGTGACCGCATGATCATGGTTTTTCTGGCTTACTTTATCGTCATAACCGGCCTGTTCCAGTCCGAATCGCTGATGATGATCCTTTACATGCTCTTGTCAGTGGGTTTTACCACCGCCGTCCTGGTCCGGATCAACGACAACCGGAGAAAGTTTTCCGCCCAATTGAAGCTGGCCGGCCTGCTCCTGGCCCAGGCCCTGCCCCTGATGGCGATCCTGTTTCTGCTGTTTCCCCGCCTCCAGGGCAGCGTCTTCGGGCTTTCCCGGCTGCAGACCGCCACCACCGGTTTTTCGGACAGTCTTCGTCCCGGCAGCGTCAGCCGGCTGGCGGAAAACGAGGCGGTGGCTTTCCGGGTGACCTTTGCCGACGACGAGGTTCCCTCCCGGCCCCTGTACTGGCGGGGCGTTGTTTTCCAGCAATATGACGGCCGCGGCTGGCAGGTGGCCGAACGGGTTGCGGAGCTGCCGGAGTGGACCGGCGGCCCGGACCCGGTCGAGTATGAAGTTTCCATTGAACCGCACAACAACCGCTGGCTGTTCGCCCTGGACCTGCCGGCCGAGTCCCCGCGCTGGACCAAGCTGCGGGCCGACTACACTCTCCGCACCATCAGGCCGGTGAGAAATAAACATCATTACCGGATGACCTCTTATACCAATTACC
>JAWOCW010000252.1:0-14939 GCA_046483615.1 Desulfosudaceae bacterium | reverse complement strand
GAAATGGGCCGTCCCTGGGAGCCGGTTGTTCCGGGCGCTACCCGGGAAGTTTTAAAACTGCTGGTTTCGATCGCTGACGACACCGGCCCGTCCTATCATCGGCTGATGTTTGAATTGTTCAAGCGCCATTACCGGCATGACCAGATCTATGACCACATCGCCAGTGGCATTACCGGAAGATCATTCCAGCTAATTCACCGGTTTACCAACCAGCGCAAAAAGCGACGTCATCCCGGAAAAATAACGCTTCCTGACATCGCGGCCCATCTGCTATAAAAAGGTGCTTTCCGGATAGCTGCCGGTTGATTCTAAAAAAGCTGTTATTGGCAGTTTCCGGTGGACAGGAGGCGCGGCCCGAAGATATAAACCATAATAATACATATGGGGGAATGGGACTCTCAACATGAATAAAGCGCTACCGCTTAATGCCACCAATACAGAACCATCCAGCCGGATGACGGACTTCTGCGAAAAAACGATTTTATGCTTAACGGGGATCTTTATTTTTTTAAATCCCTTCCCTCATACCACCTCCATCAAGGAGATATGTTTTTACCTGTCAGCGGCAATGGTGCTGACCATGATTCTTACCAGATCCCGCCATTTCTCATTTACCTCTCCCCTGAGCCTTTCTTTTGTCCTCTATTTCCTGTGGTCCCTGGCCAGCGTCTTCTGGTCGGTTGATCCCGGCGACAGTCTGCATGACGTTCGGGCATACCTGCTGGAATTGCTGTTTATATATTACTTGTTGGTTAACTTTTTTAACACCGAAAAAAGGATGATGATCCTGATCTGGATCATTGTCATATCGACGGCCACCGCGGCGATCGCGGGTATTATTTACTATTACCTGATGCTGAACCAGCCGCTGTCGGCCCGGCTGGTTATCCTGGAGGGCGGCTCAATCAATGCCAGGGCGACCTTGAACTTAGTCGCGGTTATTCTGGCCCTTTTCTGTTTGACCCGGGCGAAACAATGGTCTTATCGAATTATCAGCCTGGCCTGCTTGTCTGCCACCACCGCGGCCCTGGTCCTGTCATATTCCAGGGCGGCGCTGCTGGGCCTGGTGTTAACCGGCGCGGGTTTGCTGATCTGGGAATGGCGTAACCGGAAAAAATTTTTTTACGTTCTGATATCGGTAATCATTACCTTTATCGTCATTATGACATATTTCTACGGCAGTTCAAAGCAGTTAAAAAGGCTACAGCCAGACAAATTAATCAACAATCCCCGGCTGGTGATTTATTCAGTTTGCCTGGAAATAGCCAGGGAGAAGCCCCTGACCGGGATCGGCTTCGGCATGGACGCCTTTAAAAAGCAGCTGTGGCAGAAATACAGCCCCAAAGTGCCGGACATAGATAAAAAATGGCGCCTGAAAAAATCGGCCCCTTCACCCCATAACTTTTTTCTGGATATCCTGATCCGGCTGGGCCTGATAGGGACGGGTATCTTTGTTTTTATCATCGTCAAAACATTTCAAATGGGCCGGGCGGTTGCCACCAGCGGTCAACCGGCCCTGCGGCGCTGGGGAGCCTACCTGCTGGCGTCCTTCACGGCCATGCTGATTGCCGGCTTGTTCGGACCGATTCTGGACGGCCCCAACGGTTACAATCTGTATATCGTCCTGGCCATGATAACCATCGCCTTCAACTGGTCGCGACAGGGCGACCCCGCCCGCGATTACGGGAAACATTAATCCTGAATTTAATGAAGCCCTTTGATTATGAACAACCGGCAACAAGCGACACGGCATAAACAGCCTGGCACGAAAAAAGAATAATGAGTAAACCGATCATCCAGCCGGAATCAATCCGAAGCCTGCTGATCCGGTCCACCAACTGGGTCGGCGACGCCATCATGACCACCCCGGCGGTGCGGGTTATCCGGGACTGTTTTCCCGGGGCGCGCCTGAGCGTCCTGGCCAAACCGCTGGTGGCGCCGGTCTTTGAAAACAGCCCCCGGGTTGACGAGGTGCTCATCTACGAGGACACCGGCCGGCACCGGGGATTTTCCGGGAAAATCCGTCTGGCCCGGGATATGCGGCGACACCGGTTTGAGGCCGCCCTGCTGCTGCAGAACGCCTTTGAAGCGGCCTTTATCACGGCCGCCGCCCGCGTCCCCGTTCGGGTCGGTTACGACACCGACGGCCGAGGCCTGCTGCTGACCCACCCCGTCAGAAATTACCGGCGTTACAAGCAGGGGCATCACGTGGACTATTTTCTGAGCATCGTGGAGCAGAGTCAATTCGGGAACCACTGCCCGAACGGCCGCCGCCAACTGGAATTTTTTACCGGCCAATCCGATCGGGCAGAAGCCGGGCGAATCCTGTCCGAAAACGACCTGGCCGGCGACAGGCTGCTGGGCCTCAGCCCCGGAGCCACCTTCGGACCGGCCAAGCAATGGCCTCCGGAACGCTACAGTCAACTGGCGGATGAATTGTGTCAGGAAGCCGGCTGGCAGGCCGTGATTCTGGGCGGGCCGGGCGACCGGGCCACCGCCGGGGCCATCGCCGGGGCAATGAAATCGCCGGTGATCAACCTGTGCGGCCGGACCAGCCTGGGACAGGCCGCGGCCCTGATGGAACGCTGCGGCCTGTTTGTTTCCAACGACTCCGGCCTGATGCACCTGGCCGCCGCCCTGGCCGTGCCGCTGGTGGCTGTGTTCGGTTCCACCAGCGCCGAGGCCACCGGCCCCTTGAGCGCCAACAGCCGCGTCGTCCAGGTGGACCTGGACTGCCGTCCCTGCCTGAAACCGGAGTGTCCCCGCGGCCATACGGCCTGCCTGGAAAAAATCAGCGTCAACATGGTTAAGGACGCCGTCCGAGAGGTGCTGGCAACATGAACATCCTGATCGTCAAACTGAGCGCCATCGGCGACGTCATTCATACCCTGCCCGCGGCCAACAGTCTCCGGGCGCATTTTCCGGAAGCGCGCCTGACCTGGCTGGTGGAAGAAGCCGCCGCGCCGCTGGTGATCGACCACCCCGCCCTGGACCGGGTGCTGGTATCACGGCGTAAAACCTGGCTCCGGCAGATTCGCTCCGGAGCGGCGCCAAAGGCCCTCCGGGACGCCCTGGCTTTTATCCGTCAACTGCGGGACACCCGCTACGACCTCATTCTCGATTTTCAGGGACTGCTCAAAAGCGGCCTCCTCATCGGCCTGGCCCGGGGCGGCCGTAAAATCGGTTTCGGCCGGGGCATGCAGCACCAGGAACACAGCTATCTTTTTTTAAACGAACGCCTGCCCGCCGTCAGCATGGAAATCCACGCCCTGGAAAGAAATCTGCTCATGCTGGAACCGCTGGGGATAACGAGCTCGACCGTGAGCTACCAGCTGCCCGTGACCGGGCCGGACAGGGACCAGGCGCGGCTGCTGACCGGCCGCCCGGCCGGGGAGAAAACCGGTCCGATGGTAGCTATCAACCCGGTGGCCAAGTGGGACACCAAGCTGTGGGAAACGGATAAGTTCGCGCGGTTGGCTGATATCCTCGGCCAGCGGGGGTGGAAAATCATTTTTACCGGCGACGGAAACGACCGGGAAGTTATCGAGCAAATCAGCGCGGCCATGCGGCAGCCGGCCGTCAACCTGGCCGGCCAAACCACCCTCAGGGAGCTGGCCGCCCTGTATGAACAGGCCGACCTGGTTATTTCCACCGATACCGGCCCCATGCACCTGGCCGCGGCCGTGGGCGCGCCGGTGGTGGCGCTGTTCGGCCCCACCGCTCCCTGGCGGACCGGCCCCTACGGCGACCGACATCAAGTCGTCCGGAAGCCGCTGTCGTGCAGCCCCTGCTACCAACGAGCCTGCCGGACCAGGGAGTGCCTGCGCTCCATTACGGTGGAAGAGGTTTTAACGGCAGTGAACGAGCTGAACGGCCGACTGGCCGGAACCTGAACCAGGGACGGCAACCGCCTTGGCCGCGCCAGGCCCGGCGGGGGCGGTGCCACCCCCTTAACCCGGATATTTCATGAGATATCCGGGTTAAGGACTAACCTTAATGGCCGCCGCACTCATGATCGCCGTGACCGCCGGCGCAGGCGTTATCACCGGTGGCCAGGCTGTCGGCCAGAAAATTCTTAACCAGGACTTCCGGATCCTCCACCGACGCGCCGGTCACCACCTGGATACCCGCCTGTTGAAAAAGATCAATGGCCCGGTGGCCCATGCCACCGGCAATGACCACGTTGGCGCCCTGGTCATGCAGCCATTTTGGCAGAACACCTGGTTCGTGGGGTGGCGGCAGGAGGTTTTCCCGGTTGACAATTTCATTATTGTCCACTTCAATCATGGCAAATTCCTGGCAGTGCCCGAAGTGTAGGGTAAGTTTTCCTCCTGCCATTGGTATCGCGAATTTCATTAATGGTTCTCCGTTTTAAATTGTTAAAGATTCTTATTTCTCATCCAATATCCTTCAAATCCATGAATTGCGCAACATTTTTCCAGGCTGAACGGATCGCCCCGGCAGCCGGCCCGTCCGAAAACTTCACCAGGCATGTCTGGGCCACCATGGCGGCGGTCATATCCTTGTCATACGGGATATCACCCACGTAAACCATATCACTTTCGCGGGCGTATTCCCGGATATTTTCCGACATGTCCGGATTAATGTCCCACTTATTGATGCAGGCCATGGCCGGAACTTTCAAAAACCGCGCCAGTTCATTGACCCGTTTTAAATCGTGCAGCCCGGACAGGCTTGGTTCGGTGATGACCAGAACCGCGCTGGATCCGGTCAGGGACGAAATGACCGGGCACCCGATACCGGGCGGTCCATCCACCAGGAGCAACTCCCGGTCTTCGGCTTCGCCCATTTCCCGGGCTTTATTGCGAAGCAGGCTTACCAGCAGACCGGAATTCTCCTCGGCTATGCCGAGGCGGGCGTGAATCATGGTGCCGTAATCAGTATCAGACACAAACCATTGACCGCATATCTGCTGCGGAAAATCAATGGCCCCGACCGGGCAAAAGTAAACACACACCCCGCAACCTTCACAGGCGATCTTGTCCACCACGAAATCCGGGCTGATGGCGTCAAATCGGCACCGCTCCCGGCAGTCACCGCACTCGGTGCATCGTTCCGGATCAATGACGGCAATAGAACCGCCGGCAAAATCGGTGGTCGTTTTTACCTCCGGCGGGATCACCAGGTGGAGATCGGCGGCATCCACGTCCGCGTCCACAATGACCTTGTTTTTTGCCAGGGCCGCGAACGAGGCCGTAATACTCGTCTTGCCGGTCCCTCCTTTACCGCTGATAATCGTCAATTCTTTCATAATAAGTCTCTTTCAATAAGCGGAATATGTCATAAAAATTAATGGTCAGCCGTCCGGCTGGTTATGTCCGAAAAAAGCTCCCGAAACTTGTCGCTCATCTCCGGCAGGGCCTCACACATCATTTTTCCCCGGGAATAGCCTTCGGCGATTTCCCGGCGATCCGGAATTTCCATTAATATGGGAATACCCTCAGCGTCGGCGTATTGCCGGGTATGATCGGTGCCGCTATCACAGCGATTAATGACCAGGCCAAAGGGCAGACCCAGCACCCGCACCGCTTCCACCGATAATTTCAGATCATTCAGACCAAAGGGAGTCGGCTCGGTAACCAGCAGCACGAAATCCGCCCCGCTCAGAGCCTCGATCACCGGGCAGGAAGTACCAGGGGGGGCATCAATAATATTAATATAATTTGTTTCCATCTGAGCCTTGACACGCTCAATCAGCGGCGGCGACATGGCTTCACCCACCCGTAAGCTGCCGTAAACCAGGTCAACGAACCCGGCCCGACCTGTTACCAACTCACCCAGCTCCCGTGATCCTCTGGAAATAGCCTCCTCCGGGCAGGCCATCAGACATCCTTCACAGCTATGACACATTTCCGGAAAGGTCAGAACAGATTTACCGAACTGGGCGATGGCGGAAAACTGACAGATTTTATCACACTCCCCGCAGCCGGTGCACCGGTCCAGATCCACCTCGGGCACCATGGTGCCAACCGGTCGCCGCTCTTCGATGTCCACCTTTAAAAATATATGGGCGTTAGGCTCTTCCACGTCACAATCCAGTACCTTGACCGGATTTTCCGCCGTAGCCACCGAAGCGGCCAGATTAGTGGCCACGGTGGTTTTTCCGGTGCCGCCTTTTCCCGAGGCAATGGCAATAATCATTTTAATTTCTCCACTTGCAAAGCCGTCTCAAAATAAATTTGTCATGAAAATATCCTGGCTGACAACTGAACTGGACCTCACCATCCACAATCCCTGACCATCGCGGCTTATTGCCAGTTATTCCAGATCTCCGATCTTCTTTTCAATGTCTTCAAGCGCCCTTTTCAATTCTCCGGCCTGCTGTTTGAGTGAGGCCAGGTCTTCTGAAGAGGCTGATCCGGGACTGGCGGAAGGGATGCCAAAACCTTGTCCGCCCATTCTCATGCCGCGTCCGCAACCACTTCGGCCGCGACCGCCACCACCGCCCATACCGCGGCCACCACCGCCGCCCATGCCACGGCCGCCGCCGCCCATACCTCCTCCCGGCATCTGGCCGGCTGAACCTGGAACCGGCTGTTCACCATTCTGACCGGCCGGGCTGTCACTGCCGCCGTTCTCTTTAAACGACTCCACGGCCTGCCTGACGGTGCCGGAATATCCGGTATAAACCTGGACGCCCGCGTCATAAAAGGCCTGGGCCGCTTTGGGCCCGCAATTTCCGGTTAAAACCGCTTCGACTCCCCGGGATACGACCAGGCTGGCCGATTGGATACCCGCCCCGCTGGGCATATCGTTATTGCTGTTGGCAATGGCTTCATGACTCATGTCATCGGTATTAACAATAATAAACCAGGCACATCGCCCGAATCTGGAATCAAGTTCCGAATCAATGGTATTACCGGTGGAACTTACCGCGACTTTCATGGTTAACTCCTTAATTTGGTATTTTTTATTATTATGAGTATATTCTCAAAATAAGCCTCGTTTGAACTTTGTCAATCGTTACCCGAACAAATAACGACTTGCCCCGCTCCACCACCTGATAAGAGCCGCGGACCGGAAGGCTCAAGCGGCATGGCGCAAATCCCCTGGTATCAGCCGTGGCTCGCGGGACTCATATCCGCATGGCTTTGCCCACGCGCAGATCATGACAACGATCTCCAAAAGCCTTTTGGAATTGCTCCAGACTCCAGTCGGAGCTGTCATGGGGAGACAAAGCGATAAACCGCGGGTTAACGGCCTTGATGGCCTCAATGGCATGATTGACATCCGCTTCGCCGAGGGGCTGCCAGGGAGGCCGGTCACTGCCCACCAGATTTTGCAGATTAATCGGACCGAGACTGATCCGACCGCCCCGGACCGGATAGTGGAGCCCACCGATAATGCCGTATATCGGTTCGTCAAACAGGGTCAGGGCCCGATCAAGGATGCGCTCAATAGTCTGGTGACCACACCCGATGATCAACACCAGTCCTTTGTTTCTGACCTTGACCGCCAGACTGTGTTCCCGGGTATAACCGAGCAGAAACAGGTTTCTGGGAATGACACCGATACTGGCGACACCTTCGGCCAGCCGGCGCGGCTGTTGCACAATTTCCGGCAGCGGGCCCGGGTTATTGCCGGAAGGAGAGATGGCCACCGGCGCGTAGACCGGGATTTCAGGCAGATCCACTTTTCCCCGGGAAAAGCTGAACTGTCCCCGGCGCTGCTCCTCCATCCCACCGACATGATCCAGATGCAGGTGACTGATAAAGATGGCATCCAGATCGGCGATTGAGACTCCCAGGGCGTTGATATTGCGCAACAGCGGCGAGGGATGCTGTTTCTTCCTGTTAAATCCCACATCCAGTAGAATATTGGTTTCATCAGCCGAAACCAGATAAGAAACGCCGGCTTCGGTTTCCAGGCCCGGATCATCGGCATAATAATCAATCAGCGGCAGAATCGTCAGCTGGCTGACACTGCCGATGTCTTCCAGCTTCTCATGCCGGGCAATCGCGATTTCCGAATGTACCCGCTTATTTCCTTGTTTCAACCGGACCAGTTGCTTGATCAGTATGGCCATTACCAGCGCCAGTACCAGGAGCACCCCCCCGGTGATAGTATAGATGAAAATCATCATGCCACCTTTGTTGGTTTTGTAAAAGGCTTCCAACCTCGCCGCGGCGGGGTTGGAAGCCTTTTACGAAAGTATCACCTTTCTTGATCGCGGAAAATATCCCTCCGCTTCCCCGAATTGACGTTTCCGGCACCGGGCCGATTTATTCTATAATCCGGGGCGTGTATTCCGGCGGCAAATGGGCCGACCCTTTAACGCAGGGCAAACCGGTGGCCTGATGAACCTTTTCCATTAGTTCATCAATATGATCACAAAAACCGCCCTTGCTCATATCCCAGCTGGAACCATCTTTAGAGGCAAAGGTACAGGTACAGAAATGAATGGCCTCGGCTCCCTTGGATTTTAAAATTTTAGCCAGATCGACCGCGTTGTCCCCGGGACAACGACAGGTAAAAACACCGGCCGGCCTGGTCGACTGATACCCCTCAAACCCTTCTGTTCTATCGATCAAGCAATTAAAACAACTAGTTAATGGGCATCTTGTCTCGTTTTTCTCACAGCGGATAATAGCTACCTTGGACATGCCGACAACCTCCCTGCTCAATTTTTTTTTAAAAACTAAAATCTGACTAACCCGGATATTTCATGAAATATCTTGCTTAACCCGGGGTTAACGGAGTGAACCAACCTGCTTTATACAAAAACAATCCTTTACAATAACCAGTTATGAGCATATACTCAAAAATAGCTGAGGCAATCAACCTTGTCAAGATGTTATTTACACTTACCCCCGCATGGTTCTATCCATCATTATTTTGGTCAAATGATCAAAAAAGTATTGACAGACTCCAAAATACTGGTTATGATTTTAATCAAATGACAAAAATAATACCGGAGGAGTTATGCCCCGAAAAAAACTGCCGCGCCTGGTGACGGGCTATCCCACCATCAGCGCCTTTGTCCCGGAAGGGATGCCCCGGACAGGAGAAATCAACCTGCCCGTGGAAGGCCTGGAAGCCATCCGCTTGACTGATTTTGAAAGTTTGGACCAGGCCGCGGCCGCGGAAATAATGCAGGTCTCCCGACAGACATACGGCCGCATTCTCGGTGAGGCCCGGGCAATTGTTTCAGAAGCTCTGATAACCGGTAAAGCGCTCCGCGTCAGCGGGGGCGTTTATGAAATGCGCGGCCAACAAAGGCGGCGCCGGGGACAAAGACGACCAATGAAGGAGGTGAATATTATGCCACGAAAAGACGGCACCGGTCCCGAAGGACAGGGACCGAAAACAGGCAGAGGAGCCGGCAACTGCGGCCCGAACGCCGGGAAGGATCAGGCGCCCGACCGGGGAACCGGACAGGGACGAGGCCGGGGAACCGGACAGGGACGCGGAGGACGCGGCCAAGGCCGGGGAAACCGGCGTTAACCAGATAGTTTCCATCCATAAATGGCCTTTTTCCGCAATCTCTACGTCAAACTGCGGGGTTGCTTGTGCGGCGTACGCCCAGTACGCCTCCGCGCAACCCCTTGTTTTCCTTGACCTTGCGGAAAAATTCACATTTCTGGATTGGAAACTTCAGACGGTGCCATCCATATGAAATGGATGGACACAAGTTAGTTTTTTTTGAAAGACGCCGTTCAGATTCAAGAAAGAAGGATTAAGAATGACCGGAATAGATGAAAAAATAGCCGCCTGGGAGCATATCTGCCGGGTCTACGCGGATTATGCCGCCACCCTCGATCTGGCCTGTCAGCGGGGGTGCGCCGCCTGCTGTACCACCAACGTGGTTATTACCGGCCTGGAAGCCTGGCTTATCGCTAACTACCTGGATCGGCAGAACCGGCCGGACCTCTTTGAAGTCATGCGGGCGGCCGCTGACGAGCCGCGGCCACAGCCCCGGCAAACCCTGAACAGCCTGGCCGCGGCCTGGAGCCGGGGAGAAGATCCGCCGGCCGGGGATGATCCCGACATGGGCCGGCCATGCCCTTTGTTGACGAATAACGAGTGCCCCATCTATCCGGCGCGCCCCTTTGCCTGCCGCTGCCTGGTTTCGCTGAGCGACTGCCGGGGGCGGGGCTACGCCCGGGTGGAGCCGTTCACCATCACGGTCGGCCAGGTCATGCAGCAGTATCTCGAGCATGTCGATCTGGGCGGCGTCACCGGCAATATGCTGGACCTGGTCCCGGCCCTGGAAAACCGGGCCCGGCGGGAACAATACGCTGCCGGTGATATAACCGGGTTTAATGGAGACTTTGAGATCAACAGCCCGGCCACGGTGCTGCTGGCCGGGCCTGAAGAGCGGCAGTCCCTGGCCCCGATTCTGGCAGCCTTAAACCGGACAGGAGAAGCCTGATGGATATCAGTATCGCCCTGATCATCGTGCTGGGGCTGGGCGCGGACTATCTTTTTCGCAAGGTAAAAATGCCGGGGCTGGTGGGCATGCTGATCGTGGGCGTTCTCTGCGGCCCTTATGTCCTCGACCTGATCTCTCCGGAGATGATGGAAGTATCCGGCGATCTCCGGCGGATCGCCCTGATCGTGATCCTGCTGCGGGCCGGTTTTGAGCTGCGCCGAGACACTCTCCACCGGGTCGGGCTGCCGGCGCTGCTGATGAGCGCCATTCCGGCTCTTTTCGAGATCGGCGGCATCATGCTGGTGGCCCCGCTCCTGCTGGGAATGAGTCTGCTGGAAGCAGCTATCCTGGGAGCGATTCTGGCGGCTGTTTCCCCGGCAGTGGTGGTACCCCTGATGATTGATTTCATGGATCGGGGCCGGGGCGCCTCCAAAGGCATCCCCACCCTGGTTCTGGCAGCCTCGTCCGTGGATGACGTCTTTGTCATAGTTCTTTTTACCATCCTCATGGGCATGCACCAGAGCGGCGCGGTCAACCCCTGGCTGCAGTTGGGCTCTATTCCGGTTTCCATAGGCCTGGGTATCCTGCTGGGGATCATTACCGGCTTATTGCTTTACCGGTTGTTTTCCGCCTATGACTGGCGGCCTCCCAAGCGCACCCTGATGGTGCTGGGGGCCGCCATCATGCTGACCTGGATAGAAGAAACCGTTAAGCCCTGGCTGCCGGTAGCCGGACTGCTGGGAGTCATGGCCATCGGTTTTATTATCCTGGAAAAATCCGAAGCCATTGCCCACCTCATTTCTCAAAAACTGAAAAAACTATGGGTCTTTGCCGAGTTGCTTCTGTTCGTGCTGGTGGCGGCCCAGGTCGACGTACAGGTGGCCTGGGAAGCCGGGCTGGCCGGAACCATGGTTGTCCTGGTCGGCCTTTTCTTCCGAAGCGTTGGCACCTACCTGTCCTTGCTCGGTTCGGGCCTGGATTACCGGGAGAAATTGTTCTGTGTCATAGCGTATATTCCCAAGGCCACGGTCCAGGCGGCCATCGGAGCCATTCCCCTGGCAGCCGGGGTGGGGGCCGGCGAAGTTATCCTGGCGGTGGCGGTCCTTTCCATCCTGATCACCGCTCCCTTGGGCGCCATCGGCATCATGATCCTGGGGGAAAGGATTCTTGATCAGGGGGAAAAATCGACCTACCGTTTTAAAACCCTGCGTGAAAAGCACACCCTGCCGCATATCGGGGAAAGAATCCGGAACAAATCGGCTGACACGGTCTGGAAGGTCATTGAGGAAAAAGAGGCCTGGCTGAACAGCGACCAGGCCGGACCGGGCCCGGAACATTCCGAGCCGGCCATTTATCAGCGCTACTGGCTGGAGGGCTCCGCCGACAGGCCCGGTACCGGCCGGACCATGACCTGTCGCTACAGTTCGCGCGATCCGGCATTTACCGATTACTGGGAAATACTCTACGATTGGTAAGATATTCGAAGACCCCGGCAAGCGCGGCCGGTTTCGATCCGCAGGGCGCCCTGATTAACCTGAACCGGAACTTTTTACGGTATCATCACTTTTTTTTATTATAACGCATTTTTATCTTGCGGCCGGGATGTGTTATTGTTATAAACAGCAGATTTTCTCAGACACTTAAACATGAAGGTAAAACCGGAATGAAAACAAGGCTGCAAAAACTACGGAATATCGGTATCAGCGCCCATATCGATTCAGGCAAGACGACCCTGACCGAACGGATTCTGTTTTACACCAAGCGCATTCACGCTATTCACGACGTCAAAGGCAAAGACGGCATCGGCGCCACCATGGATTCCATGGAACTGGAAAAGGAACGGGGCATCACCATTGCTTCGGCGGCCACTTTCTGCCAGTGGAAATCGCATAACATCAATATTATTGATACCCCGGGGCACGTCGATTTCACCATCGAAGTGGAACGATCCCTGAGCGTGCTGGACGGCGCCATCCTGGTGCTCTGCGCCGTGGGCGGGGTTCAGTCCCAATCCATTACCGTTGACCGCCAGATGAAACGATACCAGGTGCCCTGCCTGGCTTTTATCAATAAATGCGACCGCAGCGGCGCCGACCCCGAACGGGTGGCCGCTCAATTACGCGATAAACTCGGTCACAACGCCGTTATGCTGCAGCTCCCCATCGGACTGGAAGCGGACTTTACCGGTGTGGTCGATCTTGTCCGGATGCAGGCCGTTTATTTTGAAGGAGAGAGCGGCGAGGATATCAGGATCGATGATATTCCCCCGGAACTTCGGGAGCAGGCGATGACCATGCGGGAAGCACTGCTTGATGCCGCCTCGGCTTTTTCCGAGGAGTTGACCGACGCCATCCTGGAAGACGAAATGGTCTCCGAGGAAGTTCTGGTCAAGGCCATTCGTGACGGTGCCCTGGCCCGGCAGCTGACCCCTGTTCTGGTAGGGTCGGCTTATAAGAACCGGGGCGTGCAGCCGTTATTGGACGCTGTTATCGATTACATGCCTTCCCCGGAAGACATTGATAAAACGGCCCTGGACGCGGCTGACGAGATGCGGCCGGTACCATTGAGCCATGATCCGGAAAAACCGGTGGTAGCCCTGGCTTTTAAGCTCGAAGACGGCCGATTCGGGCAATTGACTTATATCCGGGTTTATCAGGGCGACCTGAAAAAAGGTGATAACGTAAAAAATGTCCGAACCGGCAAGAAAATCCGGATCGGCCGACTGGTCCGCATGCACGCTGATCAGATGGAGGAGGTGGCGGACATTCCGCCTGGTGGGATCGGGGCTCTGTTCGGAGTGGAATGCGCTTCCGGCGACACTTTTGTCGATCCTGATCTTAACCTGAGCATGACTTCCATTCTGGTGCCGGAACCGGTTATTTCCCTGGCCGTCAGTCCCAAAGACAATAAATCCGAAACCGCCATGGCCAAGGCCCTGGGGAGGTTTTCCCGGGAAGATCCGACCTTTAAAACCTTTGTGGACCAGGAAACCAACGAAACCATCATCCAGGGAATGGGGGAGCTCCACCTGGAAGTTTACCTGGAGCGAATGCGGCGGGAATACGGCGCCGAGGTTTCCGCCGGCAGCCCCCAGGTGGCTTACCGGGAGACGATTGTCCGGCAGGTGCCCTTCAATTACACTCATAAAAAGCAGACCGGCGGGGCGGGGCAGTTCGGTCGCGTGGCCGGCTTTCTGGAACCGGCCCCGGGCGAAGGATTTGTTTTTGAAAACAAGGTTACCGGCGGGGCTATTCCCACCCAGTATATCTCTTCGTGTGAAAAGGGCTTTCAAAAATGCCTGGAAAAAGGCCCCTGGCTGGAATTTCCGGTGGTGGATGTGCGCGTTGTCATCAATGACGGCGCCTCCCATTCGGTGGATTCCTCGGAAATGGCCTTTGAAAGCGCCGCCCGGGGAGCTTTTCTGGAGGCTTATCGCAAAGCCGGTCCGGTTCTGCAGGAGCCGATCATGAAGGTATCGGTGGAATCTCCGGACGAGTTTCAGGGCAGTGTCATGAAACTGCTCAATCAGCGGCGGGGCATTATCATCGGCTCCCAGGACGAGGGGGCGGTCAGTGTTATTGAAGCGCATGTCCCCCTTTCGGAAATGTTCGGATTTTCCAATGTGCTGCGCTCCTCCACCCAGGGCCAGGCCAATTTCACCATGGAGTTTTTAAGTTATCAGCAGGTGCCGGCCTCGGTTTCCGAGGAAATCGAACGGCAACGAAACAAACAACAGGAGAAAACCTAATGCAGCCGGAAACCATTGTTATTCCCGACGCCCTGGCTTCAACAGCCGATATAACCGAAAAAGCTTTGTCCGCCGGCGGCATCGGCGCGGTGGTCGGCCGGGCCGGCGTGGGCAAGACGCCACTGATCGTGCAGCTGGCCTTGCACGCCATGCTTCAGAATCATAACGCCCTGCATATAAATCTCTCTGAGACTGTTCAGAAAACCGATTTATGGTATCGGGAAATCTGTTCCCGCTTAACGGAGAAATATAAAGCGCCCGGCAAAGACAAGCCGGCGGATAACGCCCTTTTCTGCGACCGCTTCTTTAATCGCCGTTTTATCATGACCCTCAAGGTATCCGGTTTTTCCGTGGACGGCATCAGGGAACGGGTCCAGGATTTAAATACCCAGGATGTTTTTTCACCGGACCTGCTGGTGATCGACGGCCTTTCATTTGACAGCCCTCAACGGGAGACGGTCGAACAATTGCGGGAGTTAAGCCGGTCGCTGTCCGTGCGCACCTGGATCACGGTGGGCGCCCATCGGGAAGAGAACCGCGATGGCCTGGGCCGTCCGGCCCGGCTGGCCGAAATAGCCGATTTGCTTGACCTGGCCTGGGAGCTGGTGCCGGATTCTGACAACGGGCGTATTTACATCAAATCCCTGTCATGCGGGCAGAACGACGCGAAACCATCCCGGGACAGGCTGTTTATGGAGCCTTCCTCCATGCTTTTGAATGTTATCGACGGTTGACAGCAGCCTCCGCGAAGTAAATCTTTTAAAAAAATTCATGAAATATTCGGGTTGACGTCCTCGA
>JAWOCW010000203.1:0-7623 GCA_046483615.1 Desulfosudaceae bacterium | reverse complement strand
CTCTGCTGAGAGCTTACCGGGTGAGTTCCCGGGCCGCCAAGGCCGGTTTTGACTGGCAGCAGAAATTTGATGTCATGGCCAAGGCCGAGGAGGAGCTGGCCGAACTGGCGGCGGCCGTGACCGATGATGATCAGGCCGGTATCAGCGAGGAGCTGGGCGACCTGTTCTTCACCTTCGTCAACCTGGCCCGGTTTTTACGCGTTCATCCGGAGACCGCCCTGACCAGCGCCATCGCCAAGTTTGAGGCCCGTTTTCGATGCCTGGAGGAGTCCCTGGCCAAACAGGGAAAAACCATCGCGGAGACCGATTTTAACAGCCTGGACGCTTTGTGGGAGGCGGCTAAGCAGGAGGAGGCGCCCCGGTGATTGCCATAGTTGATTATAAGGCCGGCAACCTGACCAGCGTGGCCCGGGCTTTGACCAAGCTCAATCGTCCCTCCATAATTACCGGCCGACCGGATGAGATAGCGGCGGCCGAGCGGGTGATTTTTCCCGGGGTCGGAGCGGCCGGGACCGCCCTGCTGAGTCTGGCCGAGTCCGGTCTGGATCAGGCCGTCCGGGAGGTGGTCGAATCAGGCCGGCCACTGCTGGGGATTTGTCTGGGTACCCAGATCATTATGGAAGCAAGCAGTGAAAATGAGACCGCCTGCCTGGGTATAGTGGCCGGAACGGTGCGGCCCTTTCCGGACGGGATGATTGATGCCGCCGGAAACAGGTTGAAAATTCCGCACATGGGCTGGAACAACCTGACCTCCCGGCGTTCCCATCCTTTGCTTGAAGGTATAGAGGCGGAAGACCAGTTTTATTTTGTGCACAGTTATTATCCTGATCCGGCGGAAGAAGCGCAGGTCGTGGCGACTACCGCTTACGGTCTGTCGTTTACCTCGGTGGTGGGAAAGGATAATCTGGTGGCAACCCAGTTTCACCCCGAAAAGAGCGGGGCTGCCGGGTTGAGGATTCTTGATAATTTTTGTCGCTGGCAGCCTTGTCGGCTTCGTAAAAAGTCCAATATCTTCGTTGCGCTTCATCCCTCGTCATGTCACGTACTGCTAAGTACGCTCCATTCCTCGGGATTTTGCGCGCCTTGATCTTGAACTTTTTACTTTGCCGTCCCAATTTGGACTTTTTACGAAAATGTCAGCCTTGATGCGCCTGTAAAAAGTCCCCATTGCGACGCCTTGATTTCTAATTTTTTGGCGGGAAAAGAATAATGTTGAGCAAGCGCGTTATCCCCTGTCTGGATGTTCGAGACGGCCGGACGACCAAGGGGATAGAGTTTAAAAACAACGTGGATATTGGTGATCCGGTGGATATGGCGGCCAGGTACTACCGGGCCGGGGCGGATGAACTGGTTTTTTACGACATTACCGCCTCTCATGAAAAGCGGAACCTGATGCTGGAAGTGGTCCGGCAGGTGGCGGAAACCATTTTTATTCCCTTTTCCGTGGGCGGCGGTATTCGGACGGTTGATGATATGCGGTCGACCCTGTTGGCCGGCGCGGAAAAGGTCAGCGTCAACTCCGCGGCGGTACTTAATCCCGAACTTATCGCGGCCGGAGCCCGACAGTTCGGCAGGCAGTGTATTGTTTTGGGCATGGATGTCAAACGGGTGGAAAAAAGCACCCGGATCCCGTCCGGGTTTGAAGTCGTCATAAACGGCGGCCGCAAGTATATGGGAATTGACGCGGTCTGGTGGGCCCGGCAGGGGCAACGCCTGGGAGCCGGCGAGATATGTTTGAATTCCATCGACGCCGATGGTGTTCAGCAAGGTTATGACCTGGAATTAACCCGGTTGATTTCCGAACGGGTCACTATCCCGGTTATTGCCTCCGGCGGGGCCGGCACTCCTTGGCACCTGTTTGAGGCGCTGACATCGGGAAAGGCCGACGCGGTCCTGATCGCTTCCATGGTCCATTACGGGACATATTCCATCTCAGAGATCAAAGAATTCCTTAACGAGCGGCAGGTGCCGGTTCGGAGCCGCTGGTAGCGGTATCAGACCGGAGCGGACCGCGCTGTTTGGACAAAAACGCGGTGGCTGTCAAAGGCCAGCTCCGGCAGGTCCTCAAAAGGAAAAAAAGCGACGGCCTCGGCGTCATCTCCGGCCTCCATCTTTCCCTGGAAACTGGTTACCAGATAGCCCACGATCAGTACAGTCCCATAGGCAGCACTGTCGTGGGCGGCCACCCCCAGAAGATTCTCAATCCGGCCGGACAAGCCGGTCTCTTCCTCCAGTTCCCGCAAGGCCGCTTGTTCCGGCAGTTCATGTAGCTCCATGAAGCCGCCGGGAAGGGACCAATAACCTTTTTTCGGGGCCACCTTCCTTTTGACCAGCAACAGGCCGGAGACTTCATCAGTTACCACTACGGCCGTGGCCGGCACCGGGTTTTCGTATATGGGGAGTTGACAGCGGTGGCAAAACAGTCGGATCCTGCCTTCCCACAGTTTTCGGGTCAGGTTGTGGCCGCAAAAGTGGCAGAATTGTTTGTCGGGAGCCGGTGATGAATCAGTCGTCAAAATCTCCATCCGCTCCTTTGTCGGAATGAATGGCGGTCGCTTTTTCCTTGATTTTTTCTTCTGTCCATTCTTCCGGCGATTCGATTCTGGCAGCCAGGGGACCGGCGTCATAAGAGCCCGCTTTGAGAATGGCTTCTACCGTCAGCGGTGCCGTATCTCCGGCGTTAAACACCTCGGTCAGCATGGTGTAGACGAATTTTTCTACGTCGTAAATCATGCGTTCGCGGATTTCAGCCGACTGGGCCTGAAGTCGGTTGTCAAAGGGAAGATTAAGTTTTTTGTAATCACCGGCGGTCAGTCCGTTAGATTGGGCGTAGCTGCACATATCCTGCCAGATTTCATCGGTAACACCCCGGTCGGGATGTTTAAGAAAGCATTGGTTTTCGTCAAGAAAGGCGTTGCCGTAGTCGTTGACTTCCAGGCCCCAGGAGATCATTTGCAGGGCCGTGGCTACATTGGCCTTGGTGGTATGGGTCTCGGCGGCGATTTGGCGCAGTCGCTCGGAGCTGTTGCCGGAAGTGCCGTGCTGGGCTCCATATACCTGGTACTGTTCCAGCGCCTGGTGTATCTCACGGGTCAGTTCCACCTGGATACCCTGGTCGCTGGCTTCAATGCCGTGGGTGGTGCCGTTGTTCAAGGCAATCCAGTCGGGAAAAATGTCATGGGCGTTCAATCCCTGGATCAGAAAAAGAGCCTCATCCTTGGTTGACAGGCCGGTTTTTCCTTTTATCTCGCCGACTTCGGTCTCCAGGCCGGCCCATTTCGGCACAAACTGATTCAACTCCAGGTTGGCCAGAAGATTCTTATCGTCCGGTAAATGGGAGGCGTCAATGGCGATGGAGGTCATTCCGGCCTCAAATATTGACGGGATTTCAACTTTGGCGGCGGTGATGTCTTCCGGTTTTTTGATGCCGTAGTGATCGGCATGAATGGCCACCGGCACGGTTATCTTCATTTCATTACAGAAGGCGTCCACCTGACGGGCGATGTTCCAGTAATTGACGGCGCAGTAAGCGTTCTGACCGCCTTCCGACTTGGCAATTTCAATGATAATGGCGGCGTTGGCCCGCTGGGCGGCCCGCAGCGCTCCCCGGATAACAAAGTTGTTCCGGCCGTTGGCGGCCATGGCTACCGCGCCGGGTTTCCCAGCCACGGCCTGGTTTATAAATTTACCGCTGACAAGAAGTGCCCGGGAGTTGGGAAAGCATTTAACGATATTGGGCGGCCGGCCGATGGCGACCGCTTCCTCGAATTTTTTCTGATAGCTTTCAGTTGACATGGTTGTGGCCTCCGTTGTTTTTTCTGGTCAATCAAAATCTGGTCCATCAAAACTGACGGCTTCGTAAAAAGCCTGAGCCGGATCTTTCACCATCATGACGCCGGTTCGAATCAATCCTCTCCAGCTTTGAATTTATCAAGCTGCTCTTTAAAAGCATCTCTTTTTTCATGATATTTTTTCAGTTTTTCATTAAAGGCTTTAATCTTATCGTTGACTGACACAATCTCTTCCGGGGTCTGGGCGGCCTCTTGTTGCTTGTCCAGTTCCTTTTTTCTTTCCTGGAGCTGTTGATATTCCTTCATCAGGGAGCGTTCCCGGGATCTGAGAGCCGACCTGGGATCCGCGGCGGCGTCTGCCTCATCCTCATCGTTCGCTTCAGCCCCGGCTGTTTCATCTGATTCTTCATCTGTAGCCGTCTCTGGCTCCGGCCCCAGCAGCTCGAGTTCTTCTTCGATCATTATGCTGTCATGGTATTTTTCGGGAATGGTGCCGGGATCGTTGGTGTAATGAAGATGGCCCTGGTTGTCCTGATACCAGTATATTTCCGCCTCAGCCTGCTGGCTGAAAAGGGGGGCGGTCAGGACCGATAAGCAAATAAACAGGCATAGTAAATAATTCATGGCTGGTTTCTCCCCGGTTTGTCGTCAATGGTTGCGGAGCCAGTATATGACTGATATCGATGGAATGTCAAGTGTTTGTGTTAAACAATGTGTGTTAAACAAGCAGTCGGGCGGGATATCAGCTGCCCAGCATGAAACTCCATAAAATACCGGCGGCCGTGGCCGATCCGATAACACCCGAGGAATTGCAGGCCATGGCATGCATCAGCAGATAATTACTCGGATCTTCATGCTGCCCCACCAGGTGCACTTCGCGGGCAGAGCCGGGCACAGCCGAAACGCCGGCCGCTCCCAGCAGGGGATTTATTTTTTCTTTGGAAAACAGGTTCATTATTTTGGCGAAGATCAAGCCGGAGGCCGTAGCCACGGAAAAGGCGACCGCGCCCAGAAAGAAAATGCCGATAGATTGCGGAGTCAGAAAGATATCTCCCTGGGTACTGCAACCGACGGTCAATCCCAGAAAGATGGTAGCCGCGTCCATAATGACGGTGCGGGCGCTTTGGGCCAGACGCTCCGCCTGGCCGCATTCTTTAAGAAAATTTCCAAAAAAGAACGGTCCCAGCAGGGGGATGGAGGCCGGGGCCAGAAAGCAGCAGAGAATAATCCCGATAACCGGAAAAACCATGCGCTCATTTTTGGAAACTTCCCGCAGGGGCGGCATTTTGATGAGCCGTTCCCGGCGCGTCGTCAGCAGCCGCATGATCGGGGGTTGAATGACGGGAATCAAGGCCATGTAAGAGTAAGCGGCAATGGCGATGGGGCCGATCAAGTGCGGAGCCAGTTTGGCCGTCAGGAAAATTGAGGTCGGACCGTCAGCACCGCCGATTATAGCCACTGAGGCTGCTTCATTAGGTTGAAATCCAAAGCCCAGGGCACCCAGCAGGGTAAAAAACACGCCTACCTGGGCGGCGGCCCCCAGCAGCATCAGCTTGGGCTTGGAAAGCAGGGATGAAAAATCGGTCATGGCCCCCAGCCCGAGAAAAACTATGGAGGGGTACATGCCGGAAGTAACGCCGAAGTATAAATAATGCAGGACGCTGTTCTGTTCATAAATCCCCAGCCCGAAACCTTTGAAAAAAGGGACATTGCCGATAATAACGCCCATCCCGATGGGTATCAGCAAAAGCGGTTCAAATGCTTTGGCGGCTCCCAGATAAACAAAGAAGCTGCCAACTAAGATCATGATCAGATTGCGATAATCGGCCAGTGCAAATCCCGTGTTATTTAAGAAATCCAGAGCCAGTTCCAGCATTGATACTCCTCAAATCATATGGGGTCGGTTTCAGTCTTCTGAGTCCGTCCCCGGACGAAATAGAATCCAGATATTATCACCCCGTCATTAACAGCAGTCGGGGTGATAGCCACCAGTCGGTTCAAATATTCCAGCGAAAAAGACCGTTACCTTCCGATATCATAAGGTTTTCTTCACGAAAGGCCTTGATCGTCAAATGAGGATGCGGCAGGCCATTGTCCTCGGACAGGCGATAAATTTCTGACAGTTGAAAGGGCTCCGCCAGTTTAGCGGCGCAGGCTTTGTAGGTACTGGCAAGGTGGCGCAGGTCATGGCTGGACAGGTCAAGGCCGTCCGGAGCTGCTGATTCCTGGCGGAGTTGTTGGCTGTCCGGGCTCTTTTTGAATAAGGATCCGGCTTTTTCAAAAAATCCGACCAGATAAGGGACACGAGAGATAATTAAAGACAGAGCGGCCAGTCCCATGATATCTATCATTATTCCCAGGGCCGCCATTGACCACCCGTTTACCTCGGCGATTCTCTGAAAACTGAATAGTTCAGTCAAGCAAACCTCCCCGACCGCTTTTTTACCGGTCGTTTTTCAGGTCAAACACATTGTTGCCATCTTCACAATCTTCGCAAGCCTCTCACAATTCACTTTGACGCTGGCGCTGACATAGAAAATTTTTATGTTAACTCATAAAGAAGAAATAATGTCAATAAAAAAAAGCGGTAAGGTTCCGGACTGCTTCATGCGGTTGCTTGATTGGCGGCAATCGGCGAAAATACTTTCATAAAATATCCGGGTTATCCCGCGTTAAATTCGCAGCCAGCCGCCACGCGGCAATTGAACTTTTTACGAGACCATCAAATCTGGCCGATCAGTTGAGGTTAAACTTGTCGCGCAGGGTTTCGGAAAGCTGACTGACGACGGCAAAGCCCTTTTCCACGGTTACTTCGATGTCGGAATTGACCAGGCAGCAGGTGGCCGGCGCAATCAGGCTGCGGGCCAGGAGCAGTTCCCGGTCGATGCCTTTTTGCCAGAGTCGCCGCCAGAGGTCTTCCAGTCGGTCAGCCAGCGACCGGAGAGATTCGCTGGAGAAAGGATCGCTGTTGGTGGGGACTATACCCCAGGCCAGTACCCCGCCGCGGTCCAGAAATTTATGCAGGCTGTTCGCCGAGGCGGCCAGAATTTCACCGTTGGTATAGGCGTCCATGGAGAGGATGTCGATATCCAGGGAGAGCAGGAAATCCCAGTCCGGGTTGCCGCAGAGATGAATTCCGCGGGGGCGGTCAATCCGGGCGAAAAAATCGTCCAGGTCAGCCTTGGCCTTGGCGTCGCTGTAGCCGGACAGGGCGGAGAAAAGAAATTGCAGGCCGGGCTCATCCACGAACATGAAGGCGTTGGGGTTTTTTTGAGTCAATTTCCGCAGCTGGACATTGACCCGTTGGGCCATGAATTCAAACATGATCGGACGTACCACATCATCAAACAGGATCGGCCGGTCATTTTCGTCGCAGACATTAAAGCCGAAGCTGACGGGTCCTTCCAGCTGTCCCCGGATGGCCGGACGGTCCTCCAGGTCCAGTTCCAGAAAGCGGTGATAAACCGCGGAATAATCGGGGCTGACATCAAATGTTTCGGGCGAATTCATGGCGGCCAGGTAGGCCTCCAGTTCCGACATGAATTTTTCGTGAGAAAAAGAGAGGGTCCGCTGGCTGACATCGAGCACAATGCCCGGGAAATGTTCCGCCGCCTGCACGTACATGTCTTCATAATAATTCAGGCGGGGAAGTTGCGGCCAGAAGGGGATATCCATGGTCAGGGCGTATCGCAGGGCCCGGTCGATGTCCGTGTGCGGCATGACCGCCATGGCCGTGGTAAGCAGGTTTCCGGGGATGGGCATGACAAGTCCAGGTTGAGGCTCAGGGAAATAATAAAACCATCGCCCGGACAACCCTGTGCCGGGCGATGGA
>JAWOCW010000049.1:0-5291 GCA_046483615.1 Desulfosudaceae bacterium | reverse complement strand
ATCTGCTGCGGCCGGAAGAAGATCCGGACTTACTGCTGGGAAATTCATCCCGGGACCTTCGGCCGGATCGATTCCAGGCGCTGTACCGGTCTTATCAGAACGCCCTGGGCCGCGATAACGCCTGCGATTACGAGGATCTTATCGTGCGGGTGGTGCGCCGCCTGTCCGAAGACAAGGCTCTGCGGCACCGGCTGCACCGGCAGTATCAACATGTTCTGATTGATGAATACCAGGATGTAAATTATTGCCAGTACCGCCTGGTCCAACTCCTGGCGCCCGCCGACGGCAATGTCTGCGTCATCGGCGATCCGGATCAGGCCATTTACGGATTTCGCGGTTCGGACGCCGCTTTTTTTCAGCGTTTTGAGCGGGATTTTCCGGGTGCCACCAGCATCGGCCTGGATAAAAATTATCGTTCCACCGACACGATTTTGAACGCCTCTTATAATGTGGTCAGCCAGCAGGGCGATGACAAGCAGCGACTCCGGGTTTATTCCGGGCTGGCCGGTGGGCCGGCTATTACCGTGGCCGGCCTGGCTTCGGACAGGGCCGAGGCGGTTTATGTTGGAAAAACCATTGAGCAGATGGTGGGCGGCCTTGGTTTCCATTCCGTGGATTTTGGCGCCACCGGATATGATGACGCGGCCGGGGAGTACTCTTTTGCCGATATGGCGGTACTTTTCCGGACCCGCCGGCAGGCGGACGTTTTCGCGGAGGTGTTCGGTAAAGCCGGTATCCCCTGTCATCTGGTCAGCCGGGAAAGTCTGTTTGACAGTCCGGGGGTGGCCGAATTGATCTCCTGGTTGCGCCTCTGCGAGGACAAGGGCAGTTTTTTCGATTTTGAGCGGGTGGCCGGCCAGGCCGTGCCGCCGGTCCGGGCTCAAACCATGGCCGTGCTTGACGCCTGGCGTAACCGGCATGATTTTTCCGTGGAAGCCATGATGTCCGCCCTGGTCCGGTTCCCGGTGGACAGGATTGACACTTCCGTGCAGCGGGTTCTGGCTGATCTGGTGGAAACCGTGCGGGATCTGCGGGAAGATATGCGGTGGATGCGATTAAGCGAAAAAATATCGTATTTACGAGAGGTTCGTCCGGAAATAGGGAGATTGATCGAAGGATGCCCCCGTCGCCGGGAGGCCCTGGACCGGGTCATGGCCCGGGCTGTTGATGCCGGCGAGCAGGCCGAATCTTTTTTTGATTTAACCGCCCTGACCTCGGACGCGGATGATTTTGTTCCCCGGGCGGACCGGGTCAGGCTGATGACTATTCACGCGGCCAAAGGACTGGAGTTTCCGGTAGTTTTCGTGGCGGGCTGTGAAGACGGCCTGATTCCCCTGGCTGGTTCGGGCGAAAACGAGATTGATCCGGACGAAGAACGACGTCTGTTGTACGTGGCCATGACCCGGGCCGGCTCAGAGCTGATTCTTACCTGGGCCCAACAGCGGATGGTTTATGGAAAACTGGAGAAACGCCGCTTGTCGCCTTTTGTGGCGGATATACAGGAGCATCTGTTGAAGTTGCGGGCGGGCGAGGGCAAGCGCAAAAAACCGGGACAGGGTGCCGTGCAGCTGGAATTGTTTTAACCCGGAGATTTCATGAAATATCCGGGGTATCCGGGGTATCCCCGCCGGATGGCTTACTCAATTCAGGAGGAGACAATGACAGAAGAACTGCTGGAACGTTGCCGGCTGGAAAACGGCCTGGAGTTGTTTTTGTATGACGCCTCTCGACGGGTGGCCGGCGATCGCTGGCAAGTGGTTTTGATCGTTCGGGCCGAGGTGCCGGTGGTTGAATCGCTTTTGACTCTGCCGGACGGAAAATCCGGGGATGATATCCGGTCAGTTCTGGGGGACAGTCTCGTCTGGGAACAGAGACGGGAACGCAATTTTATTGATGAAAAAGAAAAAAAGGCGGTCTTTGAGGCCATGGTCGAGCGCTTTAACGGCAATACCCGCGGCTACCTGGCTCATCCGGATTTTGCCGCGAAATTTATTGCCAGACGGTATGAAGACTTGGCAAAAAAACGCCGATAGGTTATCATGATTAAAGTTATAGATTCGTATGGTTGAAGGCTGCCCGGGATTTTTGCTTTTCCGGGCCCCGGTTCGGGCCGGGATGAAAAAACAAAAAGGCGGGTTTACCACGATAATATGATCACGGTTTTAAAAAAGAGTCTGCTTGTCCTGACCGGCTTGCTGGCCGCTTTACTCCTCGGGACAGGGCCGGTGGTGGCGGCTGATATATACAGGTATATGGATGCCGAGGGCCACCTGTTTTTTACGGATCAGCCGGTGGATGATGGCCGGTATGTCCGCCTTGACCATAATAATGATCCTGTCCCGAAAAGGGACCCGGTTCGTTATGACCAATGGATCCGGCGGGCCGCCCGGAATCATGGTGTTTCTTTCGCGCTGATCAAAGCCATGATCAAGGTGGAATCCGATTTTAATCCGACGGCGGTTTCCATCGCCGGCGCCAAGGGCTTGATGCAGATCATGCCGCAAAACTACCCGGCGCTGGGAATCACCAATCCCTTCCATCCCGGTCAGAACATCATGGGCGGTGCCTGCTACCTTCGGCAGATGCTGGACCGGTTTGACGGTCACCTGGCCTTCGCCTTGGCCGCTTATAACGCCGGCCCCCAGGCGATTGACCGTTATGGACGCGTTCCGCCCTACCCGGAGACCATCAATTACGTCAATCAGGTAATCAGGTATTATGCCTCCTACAGATGACCGGGCTGTCTGTCAACCTTACCGATCAGTAACCGATCCGTAACCGGACCGGCTCGTTAAGCTCTATGTCGGAATAACCACCATCTTTCTGGTAAAATCTTGAAAAGTCTGTTTGCGAAATTATCATGATAAAAAAAATAATTAAAGGGGTGTTGCTGCTTCTGGTTCTGCTCGTGCTGACGGTCGGTATCACCGGCAGCTTTTTTTATTACCGGGCCAGTCGCGATCTGCCGAAACTGTTTTCTCTAAAAGAATATCGCCCGCCCGTTATTACCAGTCTTTACGGAGACGACGGCCGAAAGTTGGCGGAATTCTATAATCAGCGCCGGATAGTTATTCCCCTGGAGGAGATGCCGGACAGGCTGATCAACGCTTTTGTGGCGGCCGAGGACGCCCGTTTTTTTCAACACACCGGCATTGATGTCCTCGGTATTCTCAGGGCCTTTCTTAAAAATATGGAAGCCGGCTCCATTGTCCAGGGCGGCAGCACCATTACCCAGCAGGTGGCCAAGTCCTTTTTCCTGTCTCCGGAAAGAACCTATACCCGCAAAATCAAGGAGGCCATTTTATCCAACCGGATTGAAAAGCGGTTTTCCAAGGAAGATATCCTGTTTCTTTATTTAAACCAGATTTATCTGGGGCACGGGGCGTATGGCGTGGAGGCCGCGGCTGAAAATTACTTTGACAAAACAGCAGCGGAGTTGAACCTGGCTGAATGCGCCCTGCTGGCCGGTCTCCCCCAGGCTCCCAGCCGGTATTCGCCCTTCCGTCATCCGGAGCGGGCCAGAAGCCGCCAATTATACGTCCTTAATCAGATGGTAGCCCGGGGAAGTATCACCCCACAAGAGGCTGAGGCCGCCCGTCAGGCCTTGGTCGAGATAAAGCCCGACCGAAACTGGTTTCAGGAGCAGACCCCCTGGTATTCGGAATATGTCCGGCGTTATCTGGTGAACCGCTATGGCGAAGAGACGGTTTATAACGAAGGGCTGACCGTGCGGACGGCTGTTCTTCCCGATATGCAGAAGACGGCCCGAAAAGAGATAGAAAAGGGACTGCGGGCTCTTGATAAGCGCCAGGGGTTTCGCGGCCCGGAGCAGCACCTTGCCGCCGAAGACATGGAGCCTTTTCTGGCTGATTTGAAAGAGGCCGCCGGAAAGACGGAAAAGCCGCTCTCCAGGGGAGATTTGTTGAAAGGCCTGGTCGTGGCGGTGGATGATGACGAAGGGGTTGTCCTGGTCAGAACGGCCAGGGGGTCCGGTGAGATAAGCCTGGCGGACATGAGGTGGGCGCGCCGTCCGGATGAGGACATTCCCTGGTACCGGCCGGCGGCCAGAATTGACCGCCCCTCCCGGGCCTTAAGCGTCGGGGACGTTATTCAGGTAGGGGTTAAGGAGGTCCTTGCGGAGCCAGCCGACCAGGCCGCGGTTGATGCGGCTTCAACCGGCACGGCCGCGGATGAAACACGGTTCAGCTTTGTGCTGGAACAGGAACCGGCGGTGGAATCCGTCCTGCTCTGCCTGGAAACCGGCAGCGGCCTGGTCAGGGCCATGGTCGGGGGCCGGAGTTTTAAAAAGAGCCAGTTCAATCGGGCGGTACAGGCCAAGCGGCAGCCGGGCTCCGCGTTTAAACCGATAATTTACGCCGCGGCTCTGGACAAGGGTTACACCCCGGCCAGCATGATTGTCGATTCAGCCATCGTTTTCGAGGATAAAGAACATGATTTTACCTGGAAGCCACGGAATTATGAGCAGAAATTTTACGGCCCCACCCTTTTCAGTCATGCCCTGATAAAATCCCATAATATTCCCACTATAAAAATCTTAATGGATATCGGGGTGGATTATGTCCGGGATTATGCCGCTAAGATGGGCATTGAATCGACTTTAAATCGTGATCTGTCCATTGCCCTGGGTTCCTCGGTGATGGCGCCCCTGGAGCTGGTGACCGCCTACTCGGTCTTTGCCAACCTGGGAGATAAGATACCGCCGGTTTTTATCAAGAGCGTTCAGGACAGGGACGGTAACGTGCTGGAGCGACATGAGGCGGAGCCCGAACAGGTTATTGATCCGGATACCGCCTATATCATGACTCATCTTTTAAAAGGAGTGGTCGAGCGCGGCACGGGGCGACGGGTAAGGGCGCTGCAACGGCCGGCAGCCGGCAAAACCGGTACCACCGACAATCTGGACGACGCCTGGTTTGTGGGCTATACCCCGGGTTATGTCACTGCCGTTTGGGTCGGTTTTGATTCCGAGCGTTCCCTGGGGGCTTCGGAAACCGGGGCCAGCGCCGCTATTCCCATCTGGCTGGGTTTTATGAAAAGGATTCTGGCCGACCAACCGGTTAAATACTTTGAAGTTCCCGCCGGCGTTGTCTTTTCCAAAATCGACGCCGAAACCGGCCTGCTGCCGAGTGATGAATCTGAAAACATCCTTTATCAGTGCTTCAAAGAAGGATGCCCCGGCCTCAGCCCCCGTAGGCATTGCTGTCATGCGTCTCGACGATCTTCTCGAAGCGGCGGGCAAAGCGTTCGTCGGCCCTGGCCTTGGCTTCGAG
>JAWOCW010000027.1:0-6185 GCA_046483615.1 Desulfosudaceae bacterium | reverse complement strand
AATTCCACATATTTCTTCTGGTCGGGATATAAGGAATAAGCTGTCTTCCGGTCACCCCGGTAGAGCATGATCGTTTTTTCAAATTTGATCTCCCCGGCTTCATCGCCCATCATCTGGTTGTAATCCATCTCCAGCCGGAGCATTTGGGAGCGCTTGGCCAGGGGCGTTTTCCAGGACCGGCTTTCCTGCTGCTTTTCGTCTTGCCAGGTGTTGACCATGACGGCGGAAAAATCCCGGTCACCCAGATCCAGGTGCCCGATGGTGGGCATCATCATGCCCGGATTAATGGCGGGCAGGGCCGGGGCGGTAAAAGAAACGGAAGCACCCGGTCCGGCCGGAAAACCCTCCAGCACCCGTCTGATCATTTCATTGGTTTCCCGGGCCAGTTGCGTGTTGGTGGCTTTGGAAATCAATTTCGCCGCCAGGGCCACGCCCAGGGTGGTACCGAAATCCTGATTGCTGCTCTGGCTGTCTATGGTTACCCAGGGTACCTCCTCATTTTTATCCGACAGGTCGGCCGCTACATCGGCAATGGCGCCGGCATCGCCTCTCATGGTCATTTCCGATTTGACGCCGATGCCGTTTTCCCAGACGGTGGACTGTTTCAAGGCGTTGACCAGCCTGAATTTGCCCCGGACTTTTTTGACGTTATAGATGCCGGTGGTGGTCTCTTTGAAATCCATGAGGGTGCCGAAAATCAGTCCGTCCACTTCCAGCACCTTTCTGAGTTGTTCGATGGTGGCTTCCGGAAGCTGACCGCCCAGGGTAATTCCCAGATTGTCCCGCAGCCGCTGGTCAACCTGTTCAATGGGCATGACGGCGTAATTGTATTTATCAACGGCTTCAATCAGTTTCTTCCGGACAAACTGGGGAGCTTCGACATCGTTGGTTTCGTTGGCCAGGGGCAGTACCGCCACCGTTTTAATGGGATTGGAGGGATCGGGCGGGATGGTCGGCATCATGCCGCAGGCTGATAACATGAAAACAGCCGCCAGCAGGAGCGGACCCCCAAAGAAATGCTTCATGATTTTTCCTTTCTTTACTTGATCAATTCATCAAAGAATTCTTGCCGGGAACTCTTACCGGTTTACTTAAAAACCATTGATTCTGACTTTAACCTGATTCTGGGACACCCCGGTTATGGTGGTTGTCAGGCCGTCAATTTCGGTTCTGGCAATACCGTCGGCCAGATTTTGGGCCGGTCCGGTGTATTCCACTTCCAGGCTGGCTTCGGTTTCATTGAAATCCCGCTGGTAAATCTGCTTGACCCCCCGGATGGCGTTGCGCATGCTGTCTTTCAGCCGTAACAGGTTGTCATAGGTAACATCGCCGGTCACCGTTACCTGGACGAGCCCGCCTCCGGCAACTTCACCGCTCCAGCGGTACATAATCTGTTCCAGCAGATTATCCGCGATCTGTTCAGTGGCCTGGGTCAGGGCCTTGGTGCCGGCGGTAGCCTCATCCGGATGAACGGCGGCGGCGCTGGCGGTGTCCGAGGCAATGACCTGGCCGTTGTCCGTGCGCACCGCCCGCAACGATACATTGGCCATGGATGATTGCATGGAAGAACCCATTACCGAACCGCGCATCTTGGCCGCGCCTTTACCGTAAATGACCACTTCGGCGCCATACATGTTGCCGATTTCCTTAACGGCGCTGTTGCTCAATGATTCAACTTTGTAGGCCTGGGGAACCCTGAGTTGACCAGACATAACGGAACGATCCACCAGGTTGAAACCCTTGTTGCCCAGTTCGCGCATGAGAACATTTTCGATGACGGTCAGGTCGGTGCCGTCGGCCATGATATCGTGGCCGCGGCCGTGCCACCAGTAGACATAATACTGCTGGCCGATGTTCTGTTCGGCCACCATGATCATGACGCGGGGCATGTTTTTCTGTGACATGAGCAGCCCCAGGGCGGACAGGTCGTCTTTGATCTCGGCCCGGGCCACTTCCGCCCGCACGGTTACTTCATAAAGCTGTTCCCCGGGTTGCTCCGAGATGACTTCGTAGTTTTTGACGTAACCGTCGGTTTTGGAGTAAACCCGGTCGCTCAGGACGGTATAATTTTCCGAGACCGTTCGTGATGAGATCATGGTGCCGACGGCCTGTTCCACGGCTTTTCGCAGGGCGTCATTGACGGCGCTGTCCCTGGCGCCGGCCTGGTTGCCGTCGCGGATGGCGGCCATGCCTTCGGCCGTGGTAATGGTGGTTTCGTCGTTGGCCAGGGCCAGGTTCAGGCAGAGGCAGACGAAGCTGATGAGAATGATTCCGGACACTTTTATTGATTTCACGGCAACCTCCTTGGATTGTTTTACCGCCTTTGACTGGATTGGTCCCATAGGCGCGGCCGGTACTTATCTTTTATGGAAAATAATGTTTTGCAGAAGGAAGTTTCTGCATGTGTTTCTATAGCAAAAAACAGGTTCCCATGTCAATTAAATCTTAACCCGACGTCGTGTCCAATGAAGCGCCATCTTTCAGGTCAACCGGCGTCTGCCGCGGTTTTTTTTAAATTTTCGGTTAACAGAAAGCGTTAATAGCTCGTTTGACCTCCTCTTATCCGTTGGGTCAGGTTGTCGAACAACAGATAGAGGGTGGGTACCACCACCAGGGTCAGGAAAGTGGCGACCAGCAGGCCGAAAATGACGACAATAGCCATGGATTGCCAGTACTGGGAGGATTCGCTGACCAAAGAAAGACTGAGTTCCCGGAAATTGACTGAAATTCCGGTAACCATCGGCAGCAGCCCCAGGATGGTGGTAATGGCCGTCAGAATTACCGGCCGCAGGCGGGTCGCCCCGCCGGCAATAACCGCTTCCCGGCTGGACAGGCCTGATTTCCGCAGCTTGTTGACGTAGTCGATCAGCACAATGGCGTTGTTGACCACCACCCCGGCCAGGGAGATAATACCTACCCCGGTCATGATAATGGAAAAGGGAGAATTGATGATGGTCAATCCGATAAAAGCTCCGCCCATGGACAACAGGACCGAGGTCATGATGATGAAGGGCTGGGCAACGGAGTTGAACAGGGTGACCAGGATCAGGAAAATCAGAAAAACCGCGATGAAAAAGGCTTTGGACAGAAATTCCTTGGCCTCTTCCTGTTCTTCGCTTTCGCCGGTGAAAACAATGCCGTAGCCGGCCGGCAGGTCGAAATCGGCCAGCAGTTTTTCCGCCTGCATGCGCAGAACGCTGCCGGGTATCCTGGTTTCGTCCACGTTGGCCATGACGGTGATGACCCGTTTGAAGTCAATCCGGTTGATATCGCCGATACTGCTGCTGTAGGTGATCCTGGCCAGGGTGGTCAGGGGAACCATTTCGCCGGCGGGAGAAGGTATCATGAGCTTGCGAAGCACCTCGGTGGTCAGGCGCCTGTTTTCGGGGAGGCGGACGCTGATGTCATAATCCTCGTTGTTTTCCCGGTAAGTGGAAACATTCACCCCGTTATAAGCGGTTTTTAAAGCATAGCCGATGTCGCCGGTGGTCAGCCCGAAGCGGGAGGCCTTCTGGCGGTCGACTTTAATTCTCAGGGAGGGGATCGATTCAACGTAGTCGTCCCGGACATCCTCGATATAAGGCAAATGGGAGATGATCTCCCGGACCTGCCGGGCCAGTTCGCCCAGGACGCGATAATCATCCCCGGAGATTTCAATATTGACCGCGGCGCCGGTGGGCGGCCCCTGGTCTTCTTCTTTGACGGTCAGGCGGGCGCCGGGAATGTTGGCAATCCGTCGTCTGATCTCTTTAATATCGTCAAAGGTGGGGCGGTTGCGGTCTTCAAGATCGATAAACTGGATACCCAGGTGACTGGCGCTGGTGTTGGAAAAAATGCTGGTTTCGGCGACGCGGGCGCTGACGGCGTAAATATGCTCGATATTAACCAGGTCGGACGGTCCGGTAAAAGATCGGCCGGAGGCGGTTTGATGATTTTTGGGGGCCAGGGCTCCGTCATAGCGGTCCACCGGCACGGTTTCCAGGTATTGCGGGTGCCGGCCCAGGACCCCGCTGATGGCGATCTCCACCTTGCGGGTGACCCGGTCGATATAATCCAGGTCGGCCCCTTCGGGCGGGTCGATGTTGATATAAATATTGTTCGGCTGAATAGTGGGAAACAGCTCCACCGGTTTTTCCAGGCCGACCGTCAGCAGCCAGACCAGGAAAAAAATCACCATCAGGGCAAAGGACAGAAACAGCATCTTAAAGGGATTGTCCAGAACCACTTCCATTATCTGCCGGTAGACCGTCAGGATCCGTCCCTTGATTTCCACCGGCTGTTCACCCTCGGCGGTGATCTCGGCGGCGGTTTTGCCGGTCGCGGGCGGGATTTCCCCTTTTTTCAGCTTCATGAAATAGGTGCCCAGGGCGGGATTGATCACCAGCGCCACAAACAGGCTGGCCGACAGGGTCACCACCAGGGTGATGGGCAGGTACTTCATGAATTCGCCCATGATGCCCGGCCAGAAGATCATGGGAAAAAAGGCCGCTACCGTGGTCAGGGTGGAACCGATCACCGCGTAAGCCACCTCTGAAGTGGCCGCCCGGGCCGCTTCCAGCCGCGGCACGCCCTGTTCCATGAAGCGATGGATGTTTTCTATGATGACGATGGCGTTATCCACCAGCATGCCCAGGGCCAGGGTCAGGGAAAAGAGCACTACCATGTTAAGGGTAATACCCAGGGCGTGCAGCACGGTAAAAGATATCAGCATGGAAAAGGGGATGGCCAGACCTACCAGCAGGGCGTTGCGCAGGCCCAGGGAAAAAAGCAGGACCACCACCACCAGGCAGAGCCCGGTCAGAATATTGTTTTCCAGGTCAGCCACCATTTTATGGATGTCTTCGGCCTGGTCCATCAGCTTGGTGATGGTGGTTCCCCGGGGCCAGCGGGCCTGTTTTTCGGCCAGCAGGCGGTCGATCTCTTCGGCAATGGTGATGATGTTTTCGCCGGTTCGTTTTTTAATGGAGATGTTGACCGCCCGGCGGCCGTTTAACCGGGATCGGCTGGTCTCTTCTTTGAACCCGTCGACAATCTCGGCCACGTCCTTGAGATAAACCGGCCGGCCGTTGTGGGTGCTGACCACCAGCCCGTATATCTCTTCCGGGGTATCGAATTCGCCCGGAACGCGAATCTGGAAACGGCCGTCTCCCAGCGTCACCGCGCCGCCGGTGGTGTCCTGGTTTTCCCCGGGTACCACTGCCTGGAAAGCGGTGATGGGAACGCGATAGTAGGCCAGCTTGTCGGGATCAACTTCAATGCGGATTTCCCGGTCCTGGACGCCGGTGACGTCCACCTCCAGCACCCCCTGGATGGCTTCGATATCGTCTTCCAGTTCGTCGGCGATTTCTTTTAGAACCCGTATGTCGCGGTTCCCGGACAGGGAATAGACCACGATGGGCATGTCCGAAAAGTTGACCTCGTTGACCGAGGGCTCGTTTTCCAGGTCCGAGGGCAGGTCGTTCCGGGCCTCGTCCACCTTGTTTTTGACTTTGTGCAGCACATCGTCGATTTCGGTGCCGGGCAAAAATTCGATATTGATATAGGACATCCCCTCGGCACTGACCGAGTGGACCTCCTTGACGTCGTCCAGGTTTTTAAGCTTGTTTTCGATGGGAATGGTAATGGCGGCTTCTATGTCGGCCGAAGCCACCCCCCGGTAGCTGGTGGTGACGAAGACGTAGGGAATGGTGATGTCCGGCGAGCTTTCCCGGGGCAGGGCCAGGTAGGAGTAAATACCGGTTACCAGGATGATCATGGCCAGGACGACCACGCTGATACGGTTGGTTATGGCGGTATCGGATATAATCATTGTCCGGCCTGGGCGGGGTCGTCGACCATTCTTGCCACGTTGACTTTCTGGCCCTGGCCGACCCGTTTCTGGCCGACTATGACCACGTGTTCACCCGGGGAAAGACCGCTGGTGATCTGGACGTTAAAGCCTTCCCGGATACCCAGGGTGACTTCCCGGGACTGGATGAGACCGGTTTGATCCGGGGGCGTCAACAGGCCGAGTGGTTTGCCGCCGGCATTGCCGCCCAGGGGAATGATGCCGTTTTCCTCCACGTAGACGATATATTTGTCGTCCGAGGTGGCCGTGATGGCGTAAAGTGCTAACACCAGGGCCTCGGGCACGGTCTTCTTGATGATATCCACGCGGGCGAACATATCCGGCAGAATTTCTCCGT
>JAWOCW010000348.1:0-4111 GCA_046483615.1 Desulfosudaceae bacterium | reverse complement strand
CTTTTAAAAATCAACCCGCGTGATTTTGATGTTTCTGTCAGTATGCCTGATAGTCTTGAAAAAGTCCAAGAGCCTTCTTTTTTAAAACCAGTTGTCATATCTTGCCATCCAGGGCTCTACCAGTTCGTGCAGGATATCGCGCACCGCTTCGGCCACATAGAATTTCGGGAAGAGGAGGTCGTCGTCGGCGGCGATGACGCCTTCGGCCGCGGCCTGGCGGGCCAGAGGGGTTTCCGGGTAAAGGCGGATGCCGCAAGTAATCTTCATGGCGTCCAGATCCAGGGATTCGGCGAAGACCAGGCTTTCCTCCACGGTGGCCGGTGTTTCGCCGGGCGCGCCCAGCAGCAGGAAGCCGGTCTGACGGATACCGGCCCGTTTCAAGGCGGCGGACACCTGCCTGACATCGGCCGGGGTGAATTTTTTGTTCAGGCTTTGCAGAATGCCGGCTGAACCGCTTTCAAAACCCAGGCTGACCTCGACACAGCCGGCGGCGGCCATTTTTGCGGCCAGCTCGTCATCTAACTTCCAGGGGTAGGCGATGCCGCGCCAGGCCAGGTTCAACTTTTTCGCGATGATCTGGTCACACAGGTCTCGGGCATAGGCGGGCGGCAGGTTGAAGGTGTTATCCACGAAAAAGAATCGCGAATAACCGGCCCGGGTGTAAGCGGCCAGCATGTCCGCCACTTTGGCCGGCTGGCGCTGGCGGGTGATTCTGCCTTCAATGGCGGGGGTGGAGCAGTAACTGCAATCCATGGCGCAGCCCCGCCGGGTCTGGAAGGGTATCCAGAGGTCGTCTTTTTCAGTCGGCGCCGGCTTCACCAGCAGGTCTTCCGGTCGGGGAAGAGGAGCTTCGTTGATATTGTCGGGGATATTGTCGGGGATATTGCCGGTGGAGACACGGGCGCGGCCGGCTTGACTGCCCGGCAGGTACAGGCCGGGGAGGGAGGCTGGATCCCGGCCCTGTTGGAGGCATGCCAGCAGTCGGAGAAAAGATTGTTCGGCCGGTCCGCGGAGGCCCATGTCGGCGCCGAGCCAGGCCAGTGAGGCTTCGGGGAAAATGCTGTAGCCGGCGCCGCCGATGACGATGGGGACGGTGGTTTGGCGTCGGCAGGCGGTTATCAGTGATCGGACCGGATCCAGCAGGAAGCGGGTGGCTGCCAGGGACTGATCGTCGATATTACGGACGGAGATGCCGATGAGTTCAGGCTGGAAGTCTCCAATGGCCTGGATGACGTCCGCTTGCATCTGGTCGGCGTCCATGGTGTTGATGACCATTATTTCATGCCCGGCCTCCCGGGTGGCCCGGGCAATGGCGAAGAGCCCCAGGGGCAGCACCGGCATGTTGATGGTTTCGGTGTTGGTGGAGACGAGAAGTACTTTCATGGTGTTCCGCCTGTCAGATTTTTTAAAGATTGTTGCAAAAAAACAATAAATATCTGGTATATGTCAAAATATTGACTTGGTCGATTGTATTTGTTATATAAAAAAAACTCTGATCAACCCGGGGAAACCAAAAAGAGGCTTACATATGAATTCGCATCTGGCGTACCTGCTATGCATGGGCTCGGCTGTTCTGGTGGCCGTGTTTATGGTGAAAGTCGCCTTCAGAAAAACGATCGTTACCAATATCGGTAACGCCATTATCCTGGGCGGGGCCATTTCCTCGATAGTCACTTATGTTTATTTTGTGACTTGCTGGCAGAGTATTTTCGCTATTATTCCCTCTGGAATAGTGATTTTTTTTCTGATTCTGCGATATATCCGGCATAAAATCAAGGAACCTCTGAAATCAATTGTGGCGATCAGCAATGCTATTTCCGAGGGGAAATTGATTGACGGCGATTTTAATATGGATGCTTCCCTGGCGGATAACGAGCTGGGCGACCTGTCCCGGAGTGTTCACTCGACTTACCTTGATCTGAGTCAGATCGTCGCTGATATCGCCCAGAATATCGGTATTCTTAGAAATACCGTGGAATTGCTGGTGGCTAAATCGGATCAGCTGCAGGAAAATTCCGGTCGGATGAAAACCCGCTCCGCCAGTGTCGCCAAGGCCTCGGATGAAATGAACATCAGCATGTCCACGGTTTCCAGCTCCGCCGGGCAATCGGCCGACAACCTCAACACCATGGCCATATCCATCGAGGGCATGAGCGCGACTATCAGTGAAATCGCCCGCAACACGGAGCAATCCCGGGATATCTCCAATGACGCCGTTTCGCAGGCCAAGTTGATGGCTGAGAATATTGCGATGCTCGAGGCCAGCGCCAGAGAAGCCGATACCATAATGGATACCATCAATGAGATTGTCGATCAGACCAAGCTGCTGTCTTTGAACGCCACCATTGAAGCGGCCCGGGCCGGAGAAGCCGGCAGGGGATTTGCCGTTGTTGCCGGGGAGGTCAAGCAACTGGCTGAGCAGACCGAGGAAGCGGTTATTGATATCCGTCAGAAACTGGCGGCTATGGCCAAATTCCGGTCTGATACCGTCAATGATATCGGCCGCATTACCAGCATTGTTGAAAAGGTCGATGAGTACGTTTCCGCGGTGGCTGCCTCCATCGAAGAGCAGAATATTACCACCCGGAACATTGCCGGCAACGTCGAAGAGATCAACCGGGGCGTATCCGAAGTCAATCGCCAGGTCGAAGAATCAGCGACTATTTCCAAGCAGGTTTCCACTGACATGTCGAGTCTGAATCAGGCGGTCGATGATGTCGGCGCGGTGGGCGGATCGGTTCGGGACAGCGCCGGCAAGCTGGCTCAAATGACCGAAAAAATGGAACACCTGGTGGCAAAGTTCGAAGTGGTGGAGGATTCAGCCGGCGCCTGAGCCTGATATTTCATGAATTTTTTGGATCATAGTTTATTGCGGTAGAATGTAGGGGCGGCCTTCACAGGCCGCCCGCTGATCGGGAAGGCTAAAGCCTTCCCCTACATTTTCGTGTCCTGCGCCTTGCAGGTGGAGCCATGGGCTCGGGCCCAAATCGACTCGTCGTGAAATATCCGGGCTAAAATCTCCGGGTTAATTCCGGGGCATGACCTTCCTGACCACGCCGATTAACTGGTCCGGCTTGAATGGCTTGGTGATCCAACCGGTGGCTCCGGCGGCTTTGGCCTCATTCTTTTTTGCTTCCTGGGATTCGGTGGTCAGCATGACAATCGGCGTAAATTTATGCTGCTCCCGTGAGCGGACCGACCGGGTCAGTTCAAGCCCGTTGACAAGGGGCATATTCAGATCCACGATAAACAGGTTGACCGCTGTTCCGTTCAGTTTCTCCAGGGCATCCTGGCCATTTTCCGCCTCAATGACCTTATAACCCGCGTTTTCCAGGGTAAAAGAGACCATTTTACGAACACTGTTTGAGTCGTCTACCACCATAATTGTTGCTGTCATTGCTGCTTCCTCCCTTGCCATATGGCCTTCCGCCGATTTTTCGCCGTGGTTGACTGGTTCCGTCTAACCCGGATATCCCCTGAAAGATTCCCTGAAAGATCCGGGTTATATGCGTACGCGGGTTGTTATGTCCGGCATAAACCGGGTCAGAAAAGCTCGACGTTGTCCCCCAGTTCTCCACTGCCGCCGGACGCTGGCGGCGTTTTTTTAAGTTCGTCAAAGAAAATCACGTTATTGTCCTGGCCCCGGTTGTGTTTGGACGGCAGGTGATGGTCGCTTACCAGTTGATCCACCGCTACCAGTACGTCTTCCTGATGGGATTGTTCAGCGATTTTTACCAGCTTATCATGGATCTGGTTTATTTTCCGGGAAAGTCCGTTAAAAAATTGCAGGCTGGTCAGGGTGGTATCAGTGGCATTTTGCAACTCCCGGGCGCGTTCATGAGCATTTTGGGAATCTTTTTGAAAGTTGTCATAGACCCTGGAAATCTCATCAATGATCTGATTCAGGCTTATAATGGCGTTTCTTTCCGCGGCCGTGGCGGCTGCCTCCCCGGCCGCCTCCCCGGCTGCCTCCCCGGTTGACTCCCCGGAAGCGTCCTTTTCTGATGCTGCTTTGTCTGGCCGTTGTCCTATTTCTCCGGTGGCGGTAATGATGTCATTTACTATTCCGGCCACTTCAGCAGAGAACACATCAGAACGGGTGGCCAGTTCA
>JAWOCW010000344.1:0-2714 GCA_046483615.1 Desulfosudaceae bacterium | reverse complement strand
TTATAGTAAGTGTTAAAATTTCTTATCAGCAAATAATTATTGCTGGAAGTAAACTGCTGATATAAAAGGTTGACGAATTAACCCGGATATTTCACGAGTCGATTTGGGCGCAGCTGCAAGGCGCAGGGCACGAAGCTGTAGTAAATCTACCGCGAGTGTGCTGCAACAAAGCAGATGCGGTCAAGGCGACTCGTGAAATATCCGGTCTAACCCCATACCAGACAAGGAGGTATACATGGCAGGGATCAACAAGGCGATGATAATCGGCCGGCTGGGCCGGGATCCGGAAGTGCGTTATACCCAGGACGGCCGGGCGGTGGCCAGTTTTTCCGTGGCCACGTCCGAGGAGTGGAAAGACAAGGCCACCGGGGATAAAAAGGAGCGCACCGAATGGCATCGGGTAGTGGCTTTTGCCCGGCTGGGTGAAATATGCGGCGAGTATCTGGCCAAGGGTCGCCAGGTCTATATCGAGGGCCGCCTGCAAACCCGCTCCTGGGAAAAAGATGGTGTCACCCGTTATACCACCGAAATTGTGGCCAATAACATGCAGATGCTGGAGCCCAAGGGCAGCGGCGGCGGGTCGTACTCCGGACCGGATGAGCCGCCTTTTCCTGATGGCGCCGGCGCCGGCGGTGGCCCGGGGGATGATGATATCCCGTTTTAAATACTCCGGTGGATTGCTCCGGTGGATTGTTTCGGTTGTGATTATCCAGGCTGGAAGCGTCTGCCGGGAAGCCGTGGTCGCGTTCACGCGACCACGGCTTTATATGGGCAGGAAAAAAATAATTCCACAGGCCGGCCCGGCCATTTTGTCGGTCAGATTGTCTTTTTTGACCGGATGGTCGGTTGCGCAGCTTTAATCGTTATTATGGTTCTGGTTGTTGTCGAGTTTTTCCTTGTCTTTTTTATCGGATTCGGAAGTGGCTTTTTTGAAATTCTGGATACCCTTGCCGATGCCCGAGCCGATTTCCGGCAGTTTTCCGGCACCAAACACGACCAGTACGATTACCAGTATGATTAATAATTCCGGCATGCCGATGCCAAACATGGCTTTCTCCTTTAAGCTTGTCAAGACGGTATCACGTTTCCGGGGATGGTCAGCAGGGCATTAATGAGCAAACCCTGTTTATTCATTTTTATAGGATGACGCCAATAATGTCAATATCTGGTTTATTGCCGGCAGGAACGGGACTGCTCGTGGCCCCCTGCCGGTATAGAAGTCCCATGCTTTCTACGAAAACATCATAATGATTTAAAATAAAACCAAAGGAGTCTCAATTATAATGTCAGAATCATTTCAGCCCTGCCTGCGGCCCGCCCTGATCGGCAGCCTGCCCCTGGAAGATCACCAGGAAGCGACCCGCCTGGTCTTGTCCAGCGTGCCGGAAATCCCTCTCTGGGCGCAACTGCCCCTTTACCGGGAAGAGGGCATGGTGGCCCAGTTTTTGCCGGGATTTCCCGGGATTAATCAAACGGGCGACAAGCTTTTTATCAATACCCGGAGCGATTCCTTTGAAGACGAGGTGCTGGGGTTTTATGAAGACTACCTGGCTGTTTCCGAAAACGGGGAGGACCTGCTTTCCTCCCGGTTCGCCCTGGGCCGCGACACGGCCGCGGGTTTTTTCGTTTTCATGGATCAGGCCGCCTCGGCCGCGGATTCCCTGAGCGCGGTCAAGGGTCAGATCACCGGCCCCTTTACCTTTGCCACCAGCGTGGTGGACGCCGATGACCGGGCCGTCTTTTACGATGACCAGCTGCGCGATATCGCCGTCAAGCTGATCGCCACCAAAGCCCGCTGGCAGGCCCGCCGGCTGGCCGAGCTGGGCAAGCCGGTCATGATCTTTTTTGACGAGCCCGGGCTGACGGCTTTTGGTTCCTCGGCCTTTATCAGTATTTCCCGCGAGGACGTCACGGCCTGTTTTGAAGAGGTGGTCCAGGCGGTCCAGGCCGAAGGGGCCCTGGCCGGGGTGCATGTCTGCGCCAACGCCGAGTGGTCCATCATCCTGGACTCGCCGGCCGACATTGTCAGCTTTGACGCCTACTCTTTTTTTGACAAGTTCATGCTTTACGCCGACGAGATCGTCCGGTTCATGAACCAGGGCAAAATTCTGGCCTGGGGCCTGGTGCCCACTTCCGACGCCGAAACGATCAACCGCGAAACAACTGATTCACTGGTGGAACAGTGGGAAGAACAGTGCCGGCAGTTAGAAGGGCTGGGCATTGACCGGGCCGTTATCATGGAGCAGTCCTTGATTACCCCCAGTTGCGGTACCGGTTCGCTGGATCTGGACACGGCCCGCCGGGTGCTGGACCTGACGGCCGATGTTTCGGCGCGGCTGAGACAACGCTATTACCGGTAACATCTTATCATAGAGGTGATTATATGAAGGAGGGAACAACCACATTCGAGGGTGCCACCAGGTATGTCCTGGACAGTGAGCTGGCCAGAATAGTCAATGTCTCCATGGCCCTGGAAATGCCGCTGCTGCTGAAGGGAGAGCCCGGCACCGGCAAGACCATGCTGGCCCATGCCATTGCCGAAAGCCTGAACATGCCGCTGATCGTGCTGAACGTCAAATCAAACATGAAGCTGGTCGAGGCGCTTTACCAGTATGACACCCTGACCCGGCTGAATGACGCCCGCTTCGGGGATTCACAGCGGAATGTCAGTGATATCGAGGATTATATCCGGATGGGCAAGATCGGCCAGGCCT
>JAWOCW010000325.1:0-8860 GCA_046483615.1 Desulfosudaceae bacterium | reverse complement strand
TCCGCGCAACCCCTTGTTTTCCTTGACCTTGCGAAAAAATTCACATTTCTGGATTGGAAACACCAGATTGTGTTATCCATGTGAAATGGATGGACACTAGGGAACGGTTTGCTTTTTACCAGTTGTAAATTTTTTAAACTGTTTATAAAGCAGACCGCCTCAGAAATAAAGTAAAATCATGCCCAATCCGGATATTGGTTCTCAAAATCCCGTCAGCCCGCGGTCGGCCCGCTGCTGGTGCTGTTACCGGGAAAATGGGGGCAGGCTTTCAGGCAGGCAAAGCAGGACACGCCGTAGCTGGCAAAGAAGCTCAAGGCGAACAGGTCCATCTGGCGGGTCAGAAAACGGCTTTTCGCTACCAGCCAGCGCAGCATCAACAACACCCGCTGCGGCGGCATGAGGCTGTTTTCGATGCAGTTGCCCATGCATTTCATTTTATCAATGCCGTTTTCGGACAAGGCGCCCACCGGGCAGGCATCAATACAATTTCGACATTTATCCGGGCACAGGCGGGGAAACTCTTCCGGGCCGTCGGCCGGCAATTCCAGGGTGGTCAGCAATCCGCCCAGGCGGAGGATATTACCCGAGCGGGGGTGAATAAGCAGCGTGTTTTTGCCCATTTTGCCCAAACCGGCGGCCACGGCCGCGTGTTTCAGACTGATCAGCCCCCGGGGTTCTCCCTTATGAAACTTGAGGGGGCTGTAGGCGGGAATGGGCAGGGCCTGGTATCCCGTCTCCTCCAGCAGCAGGCAGACGGTGTTAACGGCCTCGTTGGTGGCCTGGTAATAGGTGTGAAAAGAGCTGGTATAAAAGGAATAGAGCCGGTCATTGCGGGGTGTCTCAAAAATAGACAGAGGCAGAGGTTTGGCGCAGATTATGACCGAGCGGGCCCCGGGCAGCAAATCCTCCGGGCGGAATCCCTCCGGAGCCGTCTTATTCAGGTGCTCCGCCGCGGCGACGCCCCACCGGGGTATGTCCTTTTTGTCAAAGCAGCCGGTAATGGTATTTATCATTGCTGAAGACATAAACTTTTTCCTCCCGGGCCGTGAAACGCTCAATGTAGGTGATCATTCACTATTGATGTACTCGTAAAAAGTCCAAATTGGGACGGCAAAGTAAAAAGTTCAAGATCAAGGCGCAGTGTTTTTCGAGGAATGGAGCGTACTTAGCAGTACGTGACATGACGAGAAAAACGCTGCAACGAAGCCGGCCGCCATGCGGCAATTGGACTTTTTACGAAGCCGTCATCTTTCCAGGACATCCACTCCTTCTACCTCGGTAAACAACCAGTCCCCCTCTTCCTTTTCAAGGACAAAAACAAGTTGGTGAACTTCCTGCGCGGGTCCGCCGTCCGATCCGGCAGCTTCCAGAAAGGCGGTGACATCAACCCTGGACCTGCCCTCTTCCGGAAAATCGATATTAAAATCATAAAAATCAAGGGACAGAACCCGGTATCGGGATCGAGCTATCATGACCCATTGCTGGACCTTATCCCTGGTAAAAGTTCTGGTAATATCATAGGCCGGGATGTCGACCCGGCCCGATTCCGCGAACATATTACTGACGTGCCGGGCTTTGGCGGCGCTCAGCAATTCCTTTTCACCGGCTTCTTTGGCCATGTGCCCGGCCAGCTTATCAAAACGAGCCTTGATAACGGCGGCATCGCTTTTAAAAAAGACCATAAAAGCGATAATTCCGGCCAGAGCCATAGCGGCGATTATTAACATCTTTTTTAATTGCGGCATTGTTTTGCTCCTCCCTCCACGGGCTGCTGAGTGCCCCCGCGATAACCCTATATGCCTCTGATAAAAAAGCGGAATGTCGTCATGGTTTATAAAGGGTTTATAAAGGTTGACTGACACCTTGAGACCACGTAAAATATTAATCATTCCCCAGACACAACTGCCATCTGTCATAATGACATTTAGCATCAACCGGGAGAAAAAAAAATGAAAAAGCCGTTATTGGCGATTCTCTGGCCGACCTTTATTTTATACCCTGACACCAGATGAACAAAACCAGACGAGCGGGGTTGGAAGCTTTTTACGAAGGCATCAAGGCTGACGGCTCACCTAAATAGGAACTAAATACCGGGAGGCAGGCATGCAAGAAAAAAATAACGTCAAAGCAACGCCCGGCCGGGAAAGACGACGCTGGAAAAGATTTTTAGTTGACGGGGCCTATACCATGGTAGCCAAGCCCTCTTTTCTCAAACTGGGCAAACCCTCTTACATCACCCTGGGGCCGATTAAGAATATCGGCATGAAAGGGCTGGCCATGCATTACGTGGAAAAAAACAACCGCATCCTGCAAAAAGTTGAAACTCTTTCCATCATGTTCCCGGGCGAAGGGATTATCGTTAACGATATCCCCTTTACCGTGGTCAATGATTTTGAGATTGCCGACATGCCCAATGACTCCGGCAAGGTCAGAAACCTCTGTGTCAGTTTTAAAAAAATCCTGCCCATGCAGAAGGTGCAGCTGGAACGGTTTATCAGTAAATACGGCAATGAACTGGAAACATAACCGATTTTACCGGGTCGGGCAACCTCCGTGGTGGAGAGGAAAATTAAATAGATGAGTGTGGTTGACGTTCAGGGTTATTGTGATCCCGCCTTTGCTCCTGTCAAAGAGGCTTTTTTAAATAATTTCAAGCATCACCAGGAAACCGGCGCCGCCGTCTCCCTGGTTTTAAACGGTAAAGCGGTCGTTGATTTGTGGGCGGGCTGGGTTGATTTCAGAAAACGGCGACCGTGGCGATCGGATACCCTGGCCAATATTTATTCCGCCACCAAGGGGGTTACGGCTATCTGCGCCATGCGCCTGATGGACCAGGGACGACTGGACCCGGACAAGCCGGTCTCCGCTTACTGGCCGGAATTCAGAGGACAGGGCAAAGAAGCCATCACGGTCCGGATGCTGCTGAACCACACCGCCGGCATGGTCGGACTCAGAAAACAAATTTCCTCCCAGTCTCTCTATAACTGGCAGACCATGACAGCGGCCTACGCCGCGGATAAACCCTGGTGGACTCCCGGGGAAAAACACGGTTATCACGCCCTCAGTTTCGGCTGGCTGCTGGGCCAGGTGATTCGCAATATCAGTGGCCTGTCCGTGGGAGAATACCTGAAAAACGAGATTACGGGGCCGCTGGGGCTGGATCTGCATATCGGCCTGGATCCTGAAGAACACCACCGTTGCGCGACCATGATCATGCTGCGGCTGATGCCGAGCATCCACAAAGACGCCCTGCGCTTTGCCGGCGCCATGGTCGCCAACCTTAACGGCCCTACCACCAAAGCCTTTACCAATCCCGTCAGCATTGTCACCGGGGTTAATTCCGCCTCCTGGCGCAGCTCCGAGATCCCTTCGGCCAACGGCCAGAGCACGGCCGGAGCACTGGCAACGCTTTATGGCATCCTGGCCAACGGCGGCCGCAAAAACGGCCGGCGGATTTTATCACAAGAGGCCGTTAACCGGTGTTCCCGGGAAGAAACGAACGGACTGGATGAAGTTCTCAAGCTGCCCACCCGCTTCGGCCCCGGTTTCATGCTCAACCAGGATAACCCTTCCGGCAACTTCGGCCCCGGCCAAAAAAGTTTCGGGCATCCCGGAGCCGGCGGCGCCTTTGGCTTTGCCGACCCGGAGGCGAACCTCGGTTTTGGTTACGTCATGAACAAGATGGATACCTATATCCTGATAGACCCCCGTCCCCGAAGGCTGCTCAAGGCTGCCTACCAATGTTTATAAAAAGTCAGAGCGGGCATCATTGACAATGTTCCCGCCGCCAGCCGGCAAAATCTTCCCGGGCGCAGTCTTTGTTCCGGCAGGCCCGGTCAAAATCAGCGCAGGCCTTGTCCGTGTAACCGATTTCCATATAAGCCCGGCCCCGGTCCTGGTAGATATCATCCAGAGTCGAATCGATATCGATGGCCTGGCTGTAATTCCAGATGGCCAGTTCGTAATCTTTCTGGGCCAGGCAGATATCCCCCCGCAGCCGCATGGCTGATACTGCCAGGGGGAAGATGCGTAAGATCCGATTACAATCATCAAGGGCTTTCTGGTATTCCTCCTGTTCCATCAGGAGTCGCGCCCGGGCCAGGTAAGCCTTGGTGAACCGCGGAGAATTCGCGATGGCCCGATTAAAATCTTCCCGGGCGCGCTTCAGCCGGCCCTGCTCTTTATAAACCAGCCCCCGGTTCAGCAGAACCAGCGGGACAGATTCCTGCTGGCCTTCTTCAAGGGCTCGGTTCAGATCAGACAGGGCTTTGGTCAGCTCTCCCTCCTTTTTATATAAAATTCCCCTCATCAGATAAGCCTTGCCCAAAGTCGGATCCAATTCAATGGCCCGGGAGATGTCTTCGATCCCTTTACCGGTATCTCCCTGCTGAAGCCGGACCACTCCCCGGCTGATATAAGCGGAGGGGTATTCCGGATCAAGTTCAATAGCCCGGTTATAATCTTTCAGGGCTTTTTCAAAATCTTTTTTAACACCCCAGGCGTTACCCCGGTGAAAAAAAATCCTGGGATTGTCCGGTTCAAGCTCGGCCGCCTCGTTAAAAGCGATGATAGCGCCATTGGTATCCTGCTTTTTCATACAATCAATACCCTGGGACATCTGCCTGGAACCGGCGCAGCCATAAACTGCCAGAAACAGGGCCAACAGAGAGGTCAAGACAGGGGCGATCCGGGTGAAAGTTCTTTTTTTTCTTGAGACAGACATAAATCAGATTCCTCCTCGGTTTTCATATCCCGATTCAGGACGAATTTCGTCCCTTGGTTATATTTCAGGCTATTTAAAATTCAAAGAAAAAAATCCGGTCTTGATTTGCGGTCCCGGGATGATTATATATTTAATAAAGGAGCCTGGATGAACCACTTCGCCGGTTTTTCAAATTTTTACAGATAAAAACAGGTTCCTTGTTAAACAAAGGAGTTTGAGCATGCCTATTTATGAATTTAAATGCGACAAATGCGGTCGGGAATTTGAAGAACTGGTCATGGTCAGCAGCCGTGATAAGACGCGCTGCCCTGATTGTGGGCATACCAAAGTAAAAAAACTGATCAGCCGCACCAGCGGCAACGCGGTCTCGTCCAAATCATCCGGAGCCTGCGCCCCATCACCGTCAACTGGTTTTTCCTGAGCTTCCTGAGAGCCAGTGTGGCGGTCCGCCACACCAGAGCATAACTGGTCCGGCCAGGGGACCCGATCTTCAGGCCTCATCTTTAGCCCGCATATTTCATGAACTGCCCTGGCCGGACTTTCCCCGCCATCCGTCCCGGGTGTCAGTTTCAGTTTTTATTGTCCGGGCTATTGTCCAGATTATTGTTGAGGTTCAGCCGGGCCTGACGGGCCTCCTCGATTACTGAACTCATAACCTGATCAACACTGAGAGTCTCATTTATCAGGCCGGTCACCTGCCCCATCAGAAACAACCCCCGGTCCATATCTCCCTCATTAATGGCCGCGGTCACCGCTTTATAGGCATTGGCCATCCGGGCCAGTTGCTTTGACTTGTTGTATCCCGACAGCAGAATGCCGGCCATGGCTTTAATCCAGGGGAAACCATAGGTTCTGGCGGCATACCGGGAGTTGTAAAGGGCCTTGACCAGGTAGAGACGGTCTCGAATCAGCCGCCTCGCCCCGGGCGAATCGATTGCCCGGCAAGCCAGGCCATCCAGGCGCTCGGAGTAAATTGTGTCCGTCACTCCCTTTTGGTTGCTCATTTGCTTCATGCCGTCATGGGCCGGACTTTCAATGGTGTTCATAAACCGCGTCCCCATGGCGACGCCTTCGGCGCCCAGAACCAGGGCTGCCGCCAGACCCCGCCCGCTTGATATTCCACCGGCGGCAATAACCGGGATTTCAACTGCCTCCACGATACCGGGAATAAGAACCATGGACGAGACCGGACCGCCATGGGCGGCCGCTTCATGACCGGTGGCGATGATCGCGTCCGCCCCGCTTTTCTGCGCCGCCCGGGCGTGTTTTTCATTGGTCACCGTAATCACCACCCGGCCGCCATAGTCATGAACGGCCCTGATCAGGCGCTCATTTTTACCAAGCGAAAAGTTGACTACCGGCACCGCTTCTTCAATCAGAATTTCGGTTTTTTTCTCCGAACCGGGAAACAACAGGGCCACGTTGGCGCCAAACGGTTTATCGGTCAAAGTCCGGACCTGCCTGACGGCCGCCCGGGTTTGCTCATTATTTAAATCCGCCGTCGCCAGGATTCCCAGACCTCCGGCGTTGGACACGGCGGCGGTCAGGCGGGGATTGCTTATGCCGGTCATGCCGGCCAGGATGACGGGATAGCGACATTCCAGCAGGCTGGTCAGTCTGGTTCTCATGCTCGACTCCCGGGTTAATGATTCATTTAACCCGGATATTTAGCAGAAAACCGACCCGAAAAAAAGCAATTCCGATTTTTTTGATACTTGAGAATCGCTTAAAACAGGTTTTGTTTCTCAAATTGCCATTCCGCCCGGTTTATGATAATTTAACAAAAATCCGATGCAGCGCAATGCAACCTTATTAACCCAAGGTCCAGCAAGCCGGGAGTCCGGTAGCCGTGAACATAAAAAGCCTCAGAACAATTATCGCCGTCAACCTGTTCATTCTGCTGGTTCTGGCGGTGCTGTCCATCGATTTTGTCATGGTGGCCACCAACCAGAAGACCAACCTGGCTGCCAAAGCACAATTACAGCGGACCCTGGCACAAAAAGTCCGGCAAAATCTACGTTTTGATCAGGCCGGACGCCCGGCCCTGTCACCGTCCTGGCCGCGACAGACGGCTTTTTTGCTCCAGAGCGGGCAGATCCGGGCGAATCTCGTTCTCGCCACTGACGGTACCCTGTTGTCCGCCAGCGAGGAGCTTAACGAAGAATGGAGACGGCTCCTGGGTCGTTATGCCGACCAGGCCTCCCGGACCGGACAAAGCCTGACCGGCTTCAAGGACCGTACCTGGGGGGTTTTTCTCCTTCGTCCCAGATACCTGGTCACGGCCAGCCCCGTCTTTTTGAACGGCGACATGGTCGCCCTTGTCAGCACGGCTTTCAACCTGGAACATTTTTACGCCGGCCAACGCCGGCACCAGGGCATCATACTGACCTACGCCCTGATAAATATTATAATATTGACCGCCCTGGGCCTTTTTTTTCTTAACCGGACGGCGGTTCGGCCCATTCAAAGACTTGCCAGGCGGGCCGAGGAATACCAGGATGATAATGATTTTGATTTTTATCAGTATCGCGAAAGAAATGAATTTCAGCAATTGTCAGGCGCCTTGAACCGCATGACCCAGCGTATTTCCAACGACAAGGAGAAACTGCAAAAATCGCTGAATCATCTTGAAAACGCCAACCAGGAAATCCGGGACCGTCAGAATGAACTGATCAAGGCGGAAAAAATGGCCTCGGTCGGTCGCCTCTCGGCCGGCCTGGCCCATGAAATCGGAAACCCCCTGGGCATAGTGCTGGGGTACCTGGAAATGCTGGAACAGCAGGAATTGTCTGCCGAAGAAAAAAATGATTATCTTAGCCGGTGTCGCGATGAGATCAACCGGATTAACGTTATCATCCGGGAACTGCTTGATTTTGCCAGATCATCAGCGGAGGCGGCCCGGGAGCCGGTGGCGGTTCATGACATTATTGCTGAAGCCGTGTCCATGCTGAAGGTACAGCCCCTGACCAGGCAGGTCCGGCTGGAATGCTCCCTGGAGGCTGAATCCGACACGGTTATTGCCGTATCCGATCGGCTGCGCCAGGTTTTGATCAATTTAGTCCTGAACGCGGTAGACGCGGTCAACCTGACCCTTCCGCCCGGCCGGGGAATTATTGACATCCAAACCAGGACAGAAACCGCGGCCGGATCAGATCAGTATCAATACCTGGTCATTACTATTGCCGATAATGGCGCCGGCATTGCCGAAAATGACATCGATAATATTTTTGATCCCTTTTTTACCACCAAAGACCCCGGCCAGGGCACCGGCCTGGGACTGTCGGTAAGCTACATGATTATCGAGGCCTCAGGAGGCGATATCCGGGTCAGCAGCCGGGTCAACCAGGGCACCACCTTTACGGTGCGGCTACCCCTGGCTAACCCGGATATTTCATGAAATATCCGGGCTAACACTGTCAAGCGGGCAGAGGACGGAAACAATGACGGATGATTATTATCAGAATCGCGTTCTGGTGGTGGATGATGAAGCCAATATGCGTCACATGCTGGCGACCATGCTGGGTAAAGCCGGATATACCGCGGATACCGCCGCCGACGGTAAGCAGGCCCTGTCCAATATGGAAAATAAACGGTTCCAGTTCATATTGTGTGATATCAAAATGCCGAAGATGGACGGCCTGACTTTTTTAAAACAGGCCCATCAGAAAGCGCCTGAAACCACCATTATCATGATGTCCGCCTACGGAACCATTGATACCGCCATTGAAGCCATGAAACTGGGAGCCTATGATTATATCGCCAAACCTTTTAAAGCCGACGAAGTGCTGCTGACCCTGAAGAAGGCTTCCGAACGGGAAAATCTGAAAAAAGAAAATATCCTTCTTAAAAAACAGCTGGCTGAACTGGGCGATGATTACACCTACGACAACATTATCGCCAAGAGCAAGCCCATGCAGGCCATTATCGAACTTATCGGCAAGGTGGCTGTTTACGACACCACCGTGCTGGTTACCGGCGAAAGCGGCACCGGTAAAGAATTGGTGGCCAAAAGCATTCACCACAATAGTAATCGCTCAGAAAAACCATTAATTACAGTAAATTGTGGTAGTTTACCTGAAAGCTTACTTGAAAGTGAGCTGTTCGGTCATGTTAAAGGAGCCTTTACCGGAGCTGATA
>JAWOCW010000308.1:0-2766 GCA_046483615.1 Desulfosudaceae bacterium | reverse complement strand
GATCGATAACTTGCAGGATGTTCAGTTCCGCTTTTATTCGCCGGCAGACGCTGATGGCGTAATCCAGAATCTGTTGATCCGGAAACATGCCCTCAATGGCTAAAAGTACTTTACCCATGCTCATGCCTTTCAGTTGGTTGGTGTGTCCGGCCGATCATTGTTTGCCGTGGGTTCGCCGGGGTTCTGCCCGGAGGTCGCCCGGAGTTAGCCCGGAGTTAGCCCGTTGTTCGCCCGGGTTCCCGTCAGGGGGCTTGTCGGAGGACTCATCGGAGGACTCACCGGGCTAAAGCCGCATCTGCGGACGGTGCTCGGCACTTTTTTCGTTTTCCTGGCGGACACGCTTTCGGGGCCGCCGGGTCTCATCCATGATGCGCCGGGCCGTGTCGTGCACATTGGCCTCGGCAAAGGTGACGGCCATCATAATTCTTTCCAGCAAATTCAAGGGTTGAAAATTTTTCATGGTTACCTCCCGGTCTGCTTGGCTGGTTGATGTATTCTTGTCTTCCAGCTAAAGCAAAGGGCATGCCATACCCGGCCCTGTATTATAATTATTTGATTTTAAACGATTTTATTATTTAAGGGTAGCCGAGCGCCAAACCGGCAGCTATTGCGATACGCAACAAAATTATCAGCCATGTTTGATTATTAATTAATGTCGGCAGGTTATGGTCTATTGCATAATGCGGTTCAGCTATTGCGTATCGCAACGGATACTGAGGGCGGAAGTCGTAACAGGCCGGCAGCTTGCAAAAAACAGGAATTTCCTTTAGAAGTGAAATCAGGTATAACCCGATTATCAAGTAAGGGGGCCTCATGGCAATTTTCAGCAAAGGTGATAAATCGGCAGAACCGACGGAAACCACGGAAATTGAGGAGTGGCGGGCAAAGGTCAGGGAGGCCGGTATGCCCGCCAACGTCACCAGGATCGCCGGCAAGGAACTGGACAAGATGGCCCAGACCAGCCCTTCCAGCGGGGAATACACCATCGCTCTCAATTATATCGATTATCTCCTGTCCCTGCCCTGGAACACCTCCACAGCGGATAAACTTGATATCAAGCGGGCGGAAAATATTTTAGATGAAGAGCATTACGGGCTGGATGAGATCAAGAACCGCATCCTGGAGTACCTGGCGGTCCGGATTATCAAGCTGTCGCGCCAGTATACCATCATGGTGGTGGATGACGAGGAGCGAACCCGCAAGAATCTGGATCATGTCCTGACCCGGGAGGGCTACCGGGTGGTGACCGCCGGCAACGGGGTCGAAGCACTGGAAAAGCTGGACCAGGCCGCGGTGGACGTAATTATCACCGACCTGAAGATGGACAAGGTCGATGGGATGGAGGTTCTTGATAAGGCGCGCCAGAAAGATCCCCGGGTGGAAGTTATCGTGATAACCGGCTATGCCACCGTGGATAACGCGGTCGAGGCCATGAAAAAAGGATCGTTCAATTACATAACCAAACCCTTTAAACTTGATGAAATCCGGACCACGGTTCAGCAGGCCCTGGCCGCCAAAAAGCAGATGCTCCGGGCCAAGGGCCCCATTCTCTGTTTCGCCGGTCCGCCCGGCACCGGCAAGACTTCGCTGGGAATGTCCATCGCCCGCAGCCTGGGCAAGGAGTTTATCCGCGTTTCCCTGGCCGGCATGAAAGACGAGGCCGAGATCCGGGGGCATCGCCGCAGCTATGTCGGGGCCATGCCCGGAAGAATCATCCAGGAGATCCGGCGGGCCGGCACCAGCAATCCCCTGTTCATGCTGGACGAGCTGGACAAGCTGGGTCAGGATTTCAAGGGTGATCCCGCCTCGGCCCTGCTGGAGGTACTCGATCCCCAGCAGAACGCCGGCTTTGTCGATCATTACCTGGATGTGCCCTTTGACCTGTCGGCGGTCATGTTCATCACCACCGCCAACATTGTCGATCATATTCCCGGGCCGCTGCTGGACCGGCTGGAAGTGCTGTATCTGTCAGGTTACACGGAGGAGGAGAAAGAACGGATCGCCTTTGATTACCTGATTCCGCGGGCCGTCAAGGACAACGGCCTGGAGTCGACTCCGCCGGTCTTTGAGCCCGAAGCGATTCGGGCCATTATCAGCGGCTATACCCGGGAAGCGGGTCTGCGGGAGCTGCGGCGCCGGGTCGACGCCGTCTGCCGTAAATGCGCCCGGGAAATCCTCGGCGGCGACAACCAGCCGGAGTCAATAAAAATAGACGAACAAACCGTGAAGGAGTATCTCGGACCCCGGAAATATCACGTTGAGGTGGCCGAGGCCGGTGAAAAAATCGGTCTGGCCACCGCCCTGGCCTGGACCGAGTCCGGCGGGGAGATCATTTTTATCGAGGCCACCAAGATGAAAGGCCGGAGCAACCTGATGATGACCGGGTCACTGGGGGAGGTCATGAAGGAGTCGGCCCAGGCGGCCTTAAGCTACATCCGGAGTAACGCCCGGCGGCTGCGGATCGACGAGAATTTTTTCGACGAGCAGGACGTGCACGTCCATATTCCGGCCGGGGCCATTCCCAAGGACGGACCCTCGGCCGGGCTGACCATCGGGGTGGCCCTGATTTCGCTTCTGACCGGCCGCCCGGCCCGGCGGGAGATGGCCTTTACCGGAGAAATCACCCTCAGCGGCCGCATCCTGCCGGTGGGCGGCATCAAGGAAAAACTCCTGGCCGCCCGCCGCGCCGGAGTGAAGACGGTGGTTCTTCCGGCCCGGAACGAGGCTGATATTCAGCACATTCCCGAACAGATCAAAAAAGACATT
>JAWOCW010000193.1:0-7362 GCA_046483615.1 Desulfosudaceae bacterium | reverse complement strand
CCTTTTTCCAAGGTCCGGAACGGGCTGTCCGGGCCATCCGGGCCATGATCGATTACCGCCAGGCCCGGTCCAGAATAGCCGCCCGGGAAGAATAAATCCGCGGCCGGAGGGAACTCCGGCCACCGGAAAAAATCCGGCCGGACCGGCTCCCGCGCCCGCGCTTATCACAACCACCGTCAGACCGGGATATGCCACACAATCTCCGGACAACTATCCCTCTCCATGTTTTTCTTGATTTTTTTCGCTTTTTCTTATAATAAATATATGTTTAGAAAAATTCCCGGCTGACCAGGCTTTCTCCCGAAGGTCCGCCAGTATACACAGTATACAAAGGACGCTTTTGCTTATCAGAAGCGCGTCATCTTGGCCATGAACAGACTTGTTAAAAATCTGACTGAAACGCACGGCATCGATGCCGATGAAGCCTCAGAAATTATTGAGGTTTTTATTAACACCAGTCATTCTGATTTAGACAAGATTGAAGCGGCCGTCACCAGCGGTGACGCCGAAGCCGCCGCCAACGCCTCCCATTCAATAAAGGGAGCCGCCGGCAACCTTGGTTTAACGGAAATTTACGAGTTGGCCAGAGATATTGAACAGGACTTCAGGCAAAACCGGTTGACCGAGGCCAGCCAGAAACTTGCCTTGCTGAACAGCCAGCTGGCTGAAATCGCGTCTTCTAAGTCCGGTCCCGCCTGATAAAAGGGCGGGACATGCGTGAAATAACTGCTTCCGTTTTTGGTTGATAATCAGATCTGAGATTTCGGGCTGCTTGAGCCCCCCCTAACTAATTATCCAGAAAGGTTGGCGAACTATGGCCCCTTTGCAGCAAAAAATGTCCATACTGGTCGTTGACGACAATCTTGTTAATCTGAAACTTCTGGCCACCACCCTGGACAACCATGGCTACCAGACCCTGATGGCCACGGACGGCCCCACCGCCAGGCAGTTTGCCGAAAACGAACTGCCCGATCTGATTCTGCTTGATGTCAAGATGCCTGGTGAAGACGGCTTTGAAGTCATCAAACACTTAAAGGAAAATCATGCCACCAGCGCCATTCCGGTTATTTTTCTGTCCGGCATGAGTGAGCTGGAATCCAAGCTGACCGGGTTTGAACTGGGCGCGGTAGATTATATTACCAAACCTTTTCACCCCCTGGAAGTGCTGGCCAGGGTCCGCCTGCACCTGAAACTGTCGATTGCCACCAATTCCCTTATTACCAACCAGGCCGACAAGTTGAAGCAGATCACCGAAGCCCAGTCATCCATGTTGACTACCCCGGAAAACGAGCCCCGGGCGGGGTTCGGGGTTCATTTTTGCGCCCTGGAAGAGGCGGGTGGTGATTTTTACGACGTGCTGCCTATTTCCGAAAATATTTATGGCTATTTTGTGGCCGATTTCTCGGGGCATGACATCAAAACCAGCTACCTGACTTCATCGGTCAAGGCCCTGCTGAAACAGAACTGTACGCCGGTATACCGGCCCATGGAAAGCATAAAAATCATTAATGACGTGCTGGTAAAAATTCTTCCTGAAGACAAATACCTGACTGCCTGTTACGCCTGCCTCAATCGAAAAACCAGAAACATCACCATTATCAGCGCCGGTCATCCTCCGGTGATATACGTCCCGGTCAAGGGCAAAGCCCGGGCCATCAACCTCAAAGGAGACGTCCTGGGCAGCTTTGCTGACGTGGCCTTTGGTCGGGAAAGCATCAAGGTCTCACCGGGGGACCGGTTTTTTATTTACTCCGATGGCCTGATTGAATCCTGCCGCAAAAAAATCATGTGGTCAGCCGCCAGCAATGACGTGCTGAAAGCATGTCAGAAGGTAATGGACGTTCCCATCCAGCAAGCCGCCAAAAAAATCATGGAGGTCCTGGGCAAGGACGCCTCGGTATGTGAAGACGATATCATCATTCTGGCCATCGAAGTATGACCCCGCGTATGACCCAATGATTTTTTTATTCGAATATTTTTTCGGCCAACCCCAAAAAAGCGCTGCTGATGGTCTCCAATAACAGAATATACCTCTCCCGCGAAGCCGACCGCCTGCTTATGCGCTTTCCCTCTGACCTTGAATATATCAACCAGGCCGAAAAGGAGACCTGCTCTTTTCTGGAAAGCGCCGGTCTGGCCGAAGATATTTTTCCAGTCTGCCTGGTCATGCGCGAGGCCATGCTGAACGCGGTCAAGCACGGCAACCATTATGACTCCGCCAAAAAGGTTACCTATTCTCTGCAGCTCAATAACGATATCCTGACCATGGAGGTCGAGGATGAGGGCCGGGGTTTTGACTGGCAGTCCCTGCGACCTGACCGGCCCGCGGCCGAATCCGAGCATGGCCGCGGGCTGTTTATCATGCGCCGGTATTTTTCCGATTTTACCTTTAATAAAGCGGGTAACAAGATCACCCTGACCAAGTATTGCACTCCCCGGGAAGCCGAGGAGACCACCCGGCAAAAGCAACTGGACGAGCTGGCCCAATCCATTCTGCTTGATCCGGAAACCGTTAAAACCACGCCCGCGGACGACCTTTACCGCCTGATCGAAAATTTTCATGTCCACCTCAATCATCTCGCCCTGGAAAACGCCGAGCTGCGCCGGGCGCAGACCTGGCTGCAGACCAACCAATCGGAGCGGACCGCCGCCGTCAACGAGGAGCGCTACCGGGCCCTGTTTGAATATAATCCCATCGAAACCATAACCGTGGACCACGACTGCCGGGTGACGGAATACAACCTGGCCAAGGAAAAGGCCGGCGACCGGCTGCCGGAAATAGGCTCGGTCATGTATCGGGATTACGCCGCCAGTCATACCATAGATATGCACAGCGAGCTGAAAAACTGCATCAGCACCGGCACGCCCAAAGAATTTCGCGAGCTCCCCTACCGGAACAAGTATCTCCACATTCGCATTTCACCTTTTTCCGGGGGAGCCATTATCACCTCGGTCAATATCACCCCCCTTAAAAAGGCGGAAAAAGACCTGGCCCGGCTGGTCACCGCCATTGAGCAGGCCCGGGAAGAAATCGTGGTGATCGACCTTGACGGCCGCGTTGAGTATGCCAACACCGCCTTTACAACCAACAACAACTTTGATCGCCAGGATATCCCGGGGCTGGAATTTTTCAACGTCGAGCGACACCTTTACGATAAAGCTCATTATGAGGATATCTGGAACGCCCTTGACCAGGGATTGGCCTGGACCGGCCGTTTTTCCCGGCCCACCCCTCCCAACGGTTCTTCCCGGGAGATAGAGGCTACCATTTCACCGGTCAGGGGCGGCAGCGGCAAAACCATCTGCTATGTTTCAGTCAGCCGGGATATCACCCGGGAAGTCCGCCTGGAGGAACAGCTCCGGCAGGCTCAGAAATTGAAGGCCATCGGCACCCTGGCCGGTGGAATTGCCCACGATTTTAACAATATCCTGGGCTCCATCACGGTTAACGCCGAAATGATGGAAGCAGACGCCGCCCCCGACAGTGAACAGTCCGCCGCGGCCGGCCAGATCCTGCAGGCCAGCCGGCGGGCCCGCGACCTGATCAACCAGATCCTGCTGTTTTCACGCCATTCAGCCGGCGACCGTCAGCCGCTCCGCGTGGCCGTTATTGTCAAGGAAACCCTGAAAATGCTGCGGGCCATGCTGCCCTCGACCATCCAGATATCCCAGCGTATTTCCGACGAGTCGGCCATGATCATGGGCGATCCGACCCAGATCCAGGAAGTGCTCATGAATCTGTGCAATAACTCGGCTCAGGCCATGCAGGCAAATGGCGGCAGCCTCAAGATCTGCCTGGAAAAAGCCGCACCGGAGGAGCTGGCCGGTTGCGCCGAACTGCCGGCGGGGGATTACGTCAAGCTGTCCGTGTATGACACCGGCCACGGTATTTCCCCGGATATTGTCGACCGGATTTTTGATCCTTTTTTTACGGACCAGAAAAACGGTCAGGGCACCGGCCTGGGGCTTTCCGTGACGCACGGCATCGTCTCCAACCACGGCGGAGCCCTCACGGTCAGCAGCGTTCCCGGACGCTGGACCGAATTCAAAGCTTTTTTCCCCCTGACAAAAGCAACCGAATCACTTCCCGGCCAGCCGGCGGCGTCGATCCCGCCGGGGCAGGACGAGTCCATCCTGCTGGTTGATGACGAAAAGCTGATAACCCAGGTGGGGGAGAAAATGCTGACCCGGCTGGGCTACCGGGTCACCACCGCCAACAGCGGCAAAGAGGCCCTGGAGCTGTTCATGGCCGAGCCTGACCGTTACGACCTGGTTATCACCGACATGACCATGCCGTACATGACCGGGGTGGACCTGGCCAGGACCCTGATGGAGATCCGGCCGGACCTTCCCATTATTCTCTGTACCGGTTTTAACGCCATGGTTACGCCGGAAAAAGCCCGTAAAATCGGAATAAGAAAATTTATCATGAAACCATTTGAAAGCGGCAAAATGGCCGCGGCCATCCGGAAGGTACTGGACAATCCCGGCGACTTTCCGGCAGCGGAATCTGACTGGAGCTGAACTGATATGAAAATCGGCATCGTGGGACTGGCCGGCGCCGGGAAATCGACCCTGTTCGCGGCCCTGACTAAAACCAGCCTTGATCCGGGCGGGCGGAACGAAGACCGCCTGGCCGCTATCCGGGTCCCGGACGAGCGGGTAACTGTTTTAAGCGACATGTATAAACCGCGCAAAACCATTGATGCCCAGGTTGAATACTACCTGGGCTCGGATACTAAAACCGGTTCCCGGGAAACCCAGTGGAACGCGGTCAAGGAATGCGACGCCCTCTTGCACGTGGTTCGGAATTTCCGGGCGCCGGGACTGGAAGAACCCCGGCCGTACCAGGACCTGACCGCCCTGGAAGACGAATTTGTGTTGTCCGACCTGATGGTTGTCGAAAACCGGCTGGAACGGCTCCGGACAGACAAAAAAAAAGGCCGGCCGGCGGAGGCCAGGGAAATGGCCCTGCTGGAAGAAGCTCAAACCATGCTGGAACAGGGCCGGCCTTTGCGCCACAATTCGGAAATATCCGAATCACCTTTGTTACGGGGATTTTCCCTGGTGACCGCCAAGCCGGTGCTGATTCTGATCAACAACGAAGATGGGGAGGCCCAACCGCCCGCGGGTGAGCTCCCGTCAGACCTGCCCTGGCTGGTGGTTCAGGGCAAGCTGGAGGAGGAGATTTCCCGCATGTCGGCCGAAGAAGCCGCGGACTTTTTACGGGAGTTCGAGATCGCCGAACCGGCCATTGACCGGGTGGTCCGGCACTCCTACCGGCTGCTGGGACTGATCTCCTTTTTCACGGTGGGCGAAGATGAAGTCCGGGCCTGGACCATTAAAAAAGGGACCCCGGCCGTTAAGGCGGCCGGAGTCATCCATTCGGACATAGAAAAAGGTTTTATCCGGGCCGAAGTGGTCTCTTATGACGATCTCATCTCCGCCGGCAGCTATGCCGCAGCCAGGAAAAAGGGAACCACCCGGCTGGAAGGCAAAACCTATCCCATGGCGGACGGGGACATTGTCAACTTCCGCTTTAATGTTTGACGGCTTCGTAAAAAGTCCAATTGCCGCATGGCGGCCGGCTGCGTTACGCGCAATCACTCAGAATTTCACGTACTATAAATACGCTGCCTTCTTCGTGATTGCGCAAGCCACGCTTTTCAGCTGATCTTGAACTTTTTACTTTGCCGTCCCAATTTGGACTTTTTACGAGTACATCAATGTTTGAGGACCTTATCAATCGAGTTTTTATTTACGGAGTATGATTTTTTTTCGGCCACACTGAGGATTTTATGATTATTGACTTCCATACCCACATCTTTCCGGAAGAGATCAGAAACAACCGGGCTGACTATTTTGAAGGGGAACCGGCTTTCCGGCTGCTGTATGAATCGGAAAAATCAAAGCTGGCCGGCGCCGGCGACCTGACCCGGATAATGGATGAAAGCGACGTGGACATGGCCGTCACCTTTGGTTTTCCCTGGGAAGATCCGGATATCGCCGCCAGGCACAACGATTACGTTATTGCCGCCCAGGAGCGGTTTCCCGGACGACTGGCCGGATTCTGCTGCTTCGGCATGTACCGGGGCGAGCCCGCCCGCGAGGCGGAGCGTTGTCTGGAGGCCGGCCTTTGCGGAGTCGGCGAGCTGGCCTTTTATCAATCCGGCCTCGACCACGAGGCCCTTCAGCGGCTGGAGCCGGTTATGGATATCTGCCGCCAGCATGATAAACCGGTCATGCTTCACACTAATGAACCGGTCGGTCACGAATATCCCGGTAAAACGCCCCTCACCGTGCGGCAGATATACAATCTGGCGGCCGCTTTTCCTGATAATCGCGTCGTGCTGGCCCATTGGGGCGGGGGCGTCTTTTTTTATAACCTGTTAAAAAGGGAAGCCAAAAAGGTCCTGAAAAACATCTGGTATGACACGGCCGCCTCCCCCTTTCTGTATGATACCGGTATTTATAAGGCGGCCCGCGATCTGGCCGGCCCGAGCAAAATCTTATGGGGCACGGATTTCCCGCTGCTTAAACCGGCCCGCTATTTCAAGGAAATCGACCAGGCCGGCCTCAGCCAGACAGACCGGGCCGCCCTTATGGGCGGCAACGCCGCCGCCTTGCTGAACCTGCCGCCGACGCAGCCATAACCCCGGCATTTCAGGACAATTTTGAATAAATTTATTTATTACAATTTTTCTGGCCTGCTTCTCAAATTACAAAGTGCCTCCAAAGTGCCTCCAAAATGCCATCGACGAGTGGATTAAAGACAAATTTGTATCAAAAAAATTCACCGATTTCACCCCGCGGGCGAGTCGCCCGGGAAACAGCAGCCAGTCCCCGCTGGAGCGGAAACTGGCTGCTGTTTCCCAATCGACTCCTGAAATATCCGGGTTAGTTGGAGATATTTAGTTTGCCATGCCCGGACTTTTTTGATAAAAAGTTCAGCTTGACCTTCGCCCCCGTAGCTCAGTGGATAGAGCAATGGATTCCTAATCCATGTGCCGCAAGTTCGATTCTTGCCGGGGGCACCATAAAATCAATAGGTTAGCCTGCGAGAGCGGACTTGATTGATTTAACATTGCGGATATGCGCCCAATAACCTTTACCGGTTCAACCAATCAATAGAAACTAAATGCTCTATATGGCTAAATTCCGGATCACCCGTTACAACAACGGCATCCTCGCGACGGGCTGTGGCTGCGGCAAAACAATCCGCAAAAGAAAGCGAGTATTTTGCTTTAATCCTGGCTGCATCAATTACATCGTCCGTACCATTTGAAATAATCGTGATGGGAAGACCGGGCAGGATCGTATCTAAAAAGATATCCGCTTTTTCAGGACCTCGCTTGCGGGATA
>JAWOCW010000090.1:0-4792 GCA_046483615.1 Desulfosudaceae bacterium | reverse complement strand
TTACCGCTATGGTGGCCAGGTTCACGAAAATCCCTTGACCACCCCGGCCGCTCCGGAGCTGCAGGCCATTCTGGCGGATATGGCCGCCGCCGGCGTAACCCACGTGGTTATGGAGGTTTCTTCGCACGCCCTGGATCAGAAAAGAGTGGACGGCTGCGATTTTGACGTCGGCGTTTTTACCAACCTGACTCAGGATCACCTGGATTACCATCAAGATATGGCCGCCTATTGGGATTGTAAAAAACTTCTGTTCACGCAGTGTCTTTCCAAGGGATTTCGCAAGCAAAGTGGAGTCGCCGTCATCAATTGCGCCTCCGCCAGGGGAAGGGAGCTGTTTGATGAACTGCACGGCAACGATCGGATCAGTGTCGGCCTGACCAAGGATTACATGATTTTTCCGGAACAGGTTCAGTACGCGGCCGGCGGCATTAACGGTCGCATGGTTTCTCCCGGCGGAGTTTTTGATTTTTCCTCGCCACTGGTCGGTTCCTACAATTTTGAGAATATTCTCTGCGCGGTGGGCGCGGCCAGGGCCTTAGGACTTCCCGGCCGGTCCATTCAGGCGGGCATCAGGGCTTTTACCGGTGTTGCCGGTCGACTGGAACGCATCGACAACAGCCGGGATAGAAATGTTTTCGTGGATTATGCCCATACCCCGGATGCTTTAAAAAATGTTCTGGCCACGGTGCGGGAAATTACCCGCGGTCGTCTTATCTGCGTCTTCGGATGCGGCGGTGAGCGTGATCGCGGCAAGCGCCCCAAGATGGGCCGGATCGCCTCGGAGAACGCCGACCTGGTGGTGGTTACCTCCGACAATCCGCGCGGGGAGGATCCGGCCAGGATTATCGAGGATATCCTGGCCGGTATGGAAAACGCCGGCGAACAGGTTGATTCTCCGGAAAAACTGGGGTGTCGGGACGGGCGCAAGCGTTTTCTGGTGGAACCGGACCGGCATCTGGCGATTCTGGCGGCAGTGCTGGCCTCGGCGCCCGCTGATTCAGTGGTGGTGGCCGGAAAGGGCAGCGAGACGTATCAGTTGATCAAGGGACGAAAAGAAGACTTTGATGATCGGCAGGAAGCGCGGCAGGCTCTGCGGGAGCTGGCCGGACAGTCTCCCACCGTCATGTGCGCCGTATAAAATGTGGATAAACGGTGATGCGCGAAAAAACACCCTGGACCAACCGGGACATACTGACGGCTACCGGCGGAAAAATCCGGTACGGGCGGGAAGATGTTTACCAGGGCGTCACCATTGATTCCAGAACAGCCCGGCCGGGGCAATTGTTTGTAGCCATCAGGGGTAAGACCCATGACGGCCACTTGTTCATTGAAAAAGCCCTCCAGCAGGGTGTCCGGGGATTGCTGGTGGAACAGGATTATGCCCGGAAAGAGGCCTCTTATCTTGAAGGAATCGAGGCCACCTGTATCGAGGTGGACGACACGACGCGGGCGCTGGGCCGGTTGGGACGCTTCCGGCGTCGGCTCATGGGGTTGCCGGTAGTGGCCATTACCGGCACCAACGGCAAGACGACCACCAGGGAAATGACGACCGGGGTACTGGCCCGGCATTTCCGGGTGCTGGCCTCGGCCGGTAATTATAACAATGAAATCGGGGTTCCCCTGACCCTGCTGCGCCTGGAAAAAGATCATCAGGTTGGCGTCCTGGAACTGGGCATGAACGCTCCTGGTGAAATAAAACGGCTGGCCGGGATTTGTGAACCTGATCTCGGCGTGGTCTTGAACGTGAGCGCCGGGCATCTGGAAGGACTGGGAAATATCGAAGGTGTGGCCGCGGCCAAAAGCGAACTGGTGGCGGCCCTGGGCGACAAGAGCACGGCCGTGCTCAATGCCGATGATCCGAGGGTGCTGGGCATGGCGAATAAAGCGGGCGCTCGGGTGGTGACTTATGGCAGAAGTAAATCGGCCGACGTCAGGGCGGTCCGGATGGAGAAAAAAGTTCCGGGCTTATTGATCGGCATCGAGTTTCCCGGACGGCGCAAGAGCCTCTCGGTCCAACTGTCTTCCGGCGGGGAGCACATGATTTCCAACGCCCTGGCCGCGGCCACGGTGGGGTTTCTCCTGGACATCCAGGAACAGGAGATCAAGGCCGCCCTGGAAGATTTCGGGCCGGTGGCGGGGCGCCTGGTGGTGACCGAAACGGCGGCCGGCTTTACCATTATTGATGATACCTATAACGCCAACCCGGATTCGGCCGCCGTGGCCATTGATGAGCTGGCCGCGGCTTATGGCGACGGGCGCCTGATCCTGGTTTTCGGTGACATGTTGGAACTGGGTGAACACGCCCGGGAAATGCATCGGGAAATCGGTCACCGGGCCGCGGCCAGGGGAATTAACAAGATTTTTGCCGCCGGCGAGTTCGCCGGCGAGGTAGCCGCAGGCGCCAGGCACGGCGGAATGTCGCCGGCGGACGTCGCTACCGGTTCCAAGGCGGCGATAACCCGGTTGCTGCTGGAGATAATCAGGCCCGGCGACCGGGTGCTGGTCAAGGGATCCCGGGGCATGGCCATGGAAACCGTGGTGGTTGAACTCATGGAGCTGGGCCAGGGCCCGGGGCTAACGGAAAAAGGATAGCCGGATCATGTTTTATTATTTTCTGTATCCGCTGCACGAGTATGTTTCGTTCTTTAATTTGTTTCAATACATCACCTTTAGAACGATATACGCGGTGTTGACGGCATTTCTGATCAGCTTTCTGCTGGGTCCGGTCTTTATCCGACGCTTGTCCCTGATGCAGGTGGGGCAATATATCCGCCGAGCCGGTCCGGAAACCCATCGGGGCAAAGCCGGGACGCCGACCATGGGCGGTTTGCTGATAATGGCGGCGGTGCTGGGCTCCAGCCTCCTCTGGGCTGATCTGGGCAATGGTTATATCTGGGTCGCCCTTTTCGCCATGCTGGGATTCGGCCTGATCGGCTTCGTGGATGATTACCTGATGCAGGTCAAAAAACGTAACCGGGGGCTTTCCGCGGGCGCTAAAATTACACTTCAAATCATCGTGTCCGGATTGGCGGTCTGGGCCATCGTGACCATGCCGGACGGCAATACCCGGCTGCTGGTGCCTTTTTTTAAGAGGATTACCCCGGACATCGGTTTTTTTTACATGTTGCTGGGGGTTTTTATCATCACCGGCACTTCCAACGCGGTCAATCTTACGGACGGCCTGGACGGTCTGGCCACCGGGCCCTCGGTGATCGCGTTTGTGGCTTACCTGGGATTCGCTTACGTGGCCGGCAACATGGTCATGGCCGAGTACCTCCAGGTAACCTACGTGCCCGGAGCAGGTGAGCTGACGGTCTTTTGCGGGGCCATGGTCGGAGCTCTGGTCGGTTTTTTATGGTTTAACGCTTATCCGGCCCAGATATTCATGGGAGACGTGGGGTCTCTGCCCTTAGGCGGGGCGCTGGGGACCGTGGCGGTTATTACCAAGCAGGAAATACTGCTGATCCTGGTGGGCGGTATTTTCGTTCTGGAAACCCTGTCCGTTATTTTTCAGGTAGGGTTTTTCAAGGCTACCAGCGGCGGGCGTATTTTTAAAATGGCGCCGCTGCACCACCATTTTGAACTCAAGGGCATCGCTGAGCCGAAAATTATCGTCAGGTTCTGGATTATCGCCCTGGCCCTGGCGCTGGTGGCGCTGAGTACTCTGAAAATAAGGTAACTTTAGTTATGATTGAAGTTCGCGACAAACGATTCCTGGTGGTGGGCATGGGGGCCACCGGTTTAGCCGTGGCAAAATATCTGGTCAAACGCGGAGCCGCGGTGACCATAACGGACCAGTCCCCGGACAAGGAGCTGGGCGAGTCCTGCCGGGAGGCCCGGGAGCTGGGCGTGACCCTGCAGCTGGGCGGGCATTCCCAGGAGGTCTTCAGCGATACCGATTATATCGTCATCAGCCCGGGTGTGCCCACTTCCCTGCCGCAACTGCGGCTGGCCGCGGAGGCGGGTATCCCGGTGCTGGGAGAGATTGAACTGGCTGCTTCCTTTATGCGCAAGCCGCTGGTAGCGGTTACCGGTACCAACGGCAAAACAACCGTGACCACCCTTATCGGCGAAATGCTGAAAAAATCGGGTCGGCACGTGTTCGTGGGCGGTAACATCGGCCGGCCGCTGATAAGTTTTGCCGACAAAGGGGAGAACGCCGATGTGGCGGTGGTGGAATTAAGCAGTTTCCAGTTGGAAACCATAGTGGAGTTCCGGGCCGGGGTGGCCGTGCTGCTGAATATCGCCGAGGATCACCTCGACCGGCATGAAGACCTGGAAGGTTATGTCGAGGCCAAAAAACGAATTTTTAAAAATCAATTACCGGAAGACGCGGCGATCATTAACGGCTCCGATTTTCACGTCCTTAAAGCCGCTAAAAACGCGGTCAGCCGCAAGATTTGTTTTAACGGGGGACGGGACGTCAACAATGGCGCCATCTCCGGGGACGGGTTTATCGACATTGTCCGTGACAAGGAGATTGTCGGTCGGATCAACGTGGCCAGCCCTTATCTCCGGATGCCCCATAACCTGGAAAACCTGGCCGCGGCCGTGCTGGCCGCCCTGGAAGCCGGCGGGAGCTTGGCCGGAATCCAGGAGGCGGCCGACGTGTTCAAGGGCTTACCACACCGGCTGGAATATGTGGACATGATCAACAATGTCGCCTATATCGATGATTCCAAGGCGACCAATCCGGACGCCGTCCGGCGGGCCCTGGAATGCCTGGACTGCCCGGTGGTGCTGCTGATGGGCGGAGAGAACAAGGGCTGCGATTTCGGAGTACTGAAAAACG
>JAWOCW010000046.1:0-9340 GCA_046483615.1 Desulfosudaceae bacterium | reverse complement strand
AAAACAAACTTGTTTCACCAGACAAAAAAATTGAGATTTCAGTCAGCTTTCCGGGAGTAACTGCCTGGACAGGCGTAAAAAACCGCTGACAAAAGGAAACCGGGGTGGCCGGTGGCGTCAGCTTCCCAGTCTTGAAGTAGTATTATAGCAACAAAAGTCGAGGCCGGCGAAAAAAGGCAAGCGAAGATGATGACATGCAAGTCCGGTCTGGCCATGGATATGGGGAATAAAAGCAACGTCGTGTCCTTCATATAATAATGACACGAGACTCATTTTATTCCCGCAGCCAGGCAGCGACATCCTCTTTTTTGGGCACCTTGCCCACTGCCTTGACTTCGCCGTTGACCACCACGGCCGGAGTTCCAAAAACCCCGTAACCGGCGATTTCCATCGCATCGGTGACCTTGCTGACCTCTACGGTTAACCCGGATTCAGCCACCGCTTCTTTGACGACTTCCTCGGCTTTTTTGCACTTGGCGCAGCCGGGTCCCAATACTTTGATATCCATAATTATTCTCCCTGGTTGAAGTGTCGGATATAATTGTGGGCCGCTTCCCGCATCATCCCGGCGGGAACAGCCTCGTAGATTCGGCCCTGCTGCTGGATAGTCCGGCACTGCGTGGACGCGCCCAGCAGATCCCCGCACGAATCGCAGCAGTTCTTCGAAACAGACACCTGCGGCAGCAATTCTTCCAGGGGAAGACCGTTGATGAAAATGGAGTTTGAGCGACCGATTTCCCGGGCGGCCAGAAGGGTTTCCTTCAGCCTCACCGTCCATCCCAGGGATGACAACTCAGCCGCCAGATCGTCACGGGCCTGCCGGGCCGCCGCGCCAGTTGCCGCGCAACGATCACAGGTCTGGCCGTCTTGATCCAGATGACACCACTCGATTTCCAGAATTTTATTTTTCAAACTGTTCTCCGCGAAAACTGTCTGAGGTTCTTCAGGCCACATGAAAATTATCCGGGATGCTGGCGTCGATGCGTGCCAGCCGCCCGAAACCAATTTTAGACATATCAGGATATCAGGCCGACCGGGCCACGCCGCAAATATGTTCCCGGTTAATATGGGGCTGTTTTTCCAGCAGTCGGAGAACCTCCGCGTCCTCTTCCAGCCAATAGCGCAGATTACCCAGCAGGCTGGCCGCGTAAGGATTGCGACCGCCATCGGCCAGTTGATAATTGACCCACAGCCCGTCCTTGGAATAGGCAATCAAGCCGGCCTCTTCCAGAATTTTGAGATGTTTGCTGGCAGTGGACTGGGCCAGACCCAAGGCTTCCTGGATCTCGCAGACGCACATCACCCGCCGCTGCAACATTTTGACCATCTTGACCCGGTTGGGATCGGACAGGGCCTTCATGACCTTGATAAAATCTCTCATGGCTTCCTCATATATCGTTATTTGTGAATATAACGAAATAAGTGACCGGTGTCAAGTTCAAATTTGCCAAAAACCCGATAGAAAACCGATAGAGTTGACAGTCTGGCCGAAATAAACGAATATCACGGCATCAACATAAAAATTTGACCGACCAGCAGGAGCCGCGCCCATGACTTTTTTTAAAAAATTTATTTTTATTGTATTAATTTGCTGGGGCTGCCACTGCGCCGGTCTTTCTCCAATTTCCACCTGGGATACCCACCAGCAGCCGGCCGAGCAGGCGCCGGATGAGCTGCGCCGGCTGGTCGCGACGATTACCGCCGCTGACAAACCGGTCAGGGGCAACTTGTCCATTACATACCCCTACGCCGGCTCGCTGTTTCCACCGGATATCGCCGCTCCGACCTTGTTGTGGGAAGACGGCCGTGAGGATTCCCGGCGCTGGTTAATCCGCCTGCAATTTTCCGATGACCGTCAGCCAATATACGCCCTGACCACCAAAAAAAACTGGATGCCGGAGCCGGCGCTGTGGGAGCGGATCAAGGCCGCCGGCCTGGACAAACAGATCCGGCTGACGGTTTTCGGCCTCAACGGCCAACAGCCCGTGGCCATTACCGGTCATGACACCCGCTCATTTTCGGTTTCTCCGGACCCGGTCAACGCCTCTATCTTTTACCGCCAGGTGCCCCTGCCCTTCCTGGCCACCGAGGAAGGCTTCAAGCGGACCCGATGGCGGCTGGGCGATATTTCATCTTATGATGAGCCGGCCGTGGTTATGACCGACATTCCGGTCTGTGCCAGCTGCCACGCCTTTTCCCGGGACGGCCGCCGCCTGAGCATGGAAATGAATCTTAACCATGACAACGGGGCCCAGTTCATTGTGCCGGTTCAAAAAGAAATCGTGCTGACAAGCTCGGATTTCATGAGCTGGAGTGAATTTCCCCGGTCCGACATTCTGCCCCCGACCCGTGGCCTGTTCGGCCGGATGTCACCTTCTGGAAAGTACCTGGCCGCCAGTGTCAACGAAATCTCCTATGCCGCCCTGATCGAGGACATCGCCTTTTCCCAGCTCTTTTTTCCTACCTACGGCGTTCTGGCCTGGTATTCCGCCGCCAGAGACAGGATCCGGCTGCTGCCCGGCGCCGATGACAAGGCTCATGTCCAGGCCAACCCGGTCTGGAGCCCGGACGAAGAATATATCGTCTTTGCCCGGGCGCCCATCAAAAACGAGGTTCATGCTGACATCACCAAGGTCGTCTCCCACCAGGTGGACGGTGATATTCATGAAATGAACGAAAAATTTTCCATCCAGTTCGACCTCTACCGTATTCCGTTTAATAAAGGCCGGGGCGGCACGGCCGAACCCCTGGCCGGCGCCAGCCACAACGGCATGAGCAACTATTTCGCCAAATACTCGCCGGACGGAAGATGGATTGTCTTTACCCGCAGCCGCTCCGGCATCATGCTGCAGCCGGACAGCCAGCTGTACATCATACCCGCCGAAGGCGGTCCCGCCCGGCGCATGAACTGCAATAGAAAATTGTTCAATTCCTGGCACGCCTGGTCACCCAACGGCAAATGGCTGCTGTTCACTTCCAAGGTCAACACCCCTTACACGGAAATTTTCCTGACCCATATCGACGACCAGGGCAATGATACCCCGCCGGTGCTGCTGGAGCGCTTCAGCGCCGAGGAATACGCCGCCAACGTGCCGGAATTCGCCCCCTTTGGCGCGGACACCATTAAATCCATGCGCCTGGCTGCGGATTAAATTTTCGCGGTCCCGGGAAAAGTGGTTTTTCCGGCCACCCCCAAAATAAAAATAACAAGTCCGCCTGAGTTAAAAAATTTTTCCCGGATTCACTTTTTTCTTTTTTTTATTGACTTTGACGTGACCAACTGGTATGACCTCTTACCAGAAAGGACAATTCATGTTACAATCAGACAAACAGCTTCTCAAGCCCGCCCAATACGCGGAAGACACACTGATCGCGGCTATTCTGGACGGCACTTACCCCCCGGGCCAGGCTCTGCCCGGGGAAAGAGCCCTGGCCGAAGTGATCGGGGTCACCCGGCCCACCATCCGGGAAGTGCTGCATCGCCTGGCCAAGGACCGCTGGATCACCATCCACCACGGCCGGCCCACCCGAGTCAACGATTACTGGCGCCAGGGCGGGCTGGGGCTTCTCAGCACCCTGGCCCGGCATCCGGCCTATCTGCCGGACTCGTTTATCATCAATCTGCTGGAAATCCGGGCCGTCTTTATGCCGGCCTGCGCCGAGGCTGCCATTTCAGGTCATGAAGAAGAATTTTTGACCTTTCTGAACCAAGCCGATTCTCTGCCGGAAAGCGCCGCCGGATATGCTGATTTTGACTGGAAGCTGCAAACCATGATGGCCCGTCACAGCGGCAATCTGATTGCTCCCCTGATGCTGAATGACTTTACCCCGGTATTCAAGGACCTGGGAAAAGGATATTTCAGCCTGGCAGAAGGTCGGCGCGCCTCGGCCGCTTATTACCAACGGTTGATCCAGGCCATTACCACAGAAACGGATGTTGCCGGCGTGGTCAGGCGGGCCATGGAGGAGAGCATCCGGATCTGGAAAAACTTTCAACATGACACCAGGGAATCAACACCATGACACCAAGGGAACTGGACAGCAACTGGGATCTGATCGTCATCGGCGGCGGAGTTACCGGTGCCGGCATCTTCAGCGAAGCCGTCCGCATGGGCCTGCGGGTGCTGCTGCTGGAAAAACACGACTTTGCCTGGGGGACTTCCAGCCGATCGTCCAAAATGGTCCATGGCGGCCTGCGCTACCTCAAAGAAGGCAAGCCTCTGCTGACCCGGTCCGCGGTCAAGGAAAGGCAGCGACTTTTGGCCGAAGCCCCGGGCCTGGTCGACCCCCTGGGATTCCTGATGCCGGTTTTCACCGATTTCGGCCCTTCCAGAATGGTCATGGGTCTGGGCCTGGCCGTATACAGCCTGATGGCCATGGAAAAACAACACCATTCCTATAACGCCACCGAAATCAGCGCCCGCATCCCCTGTCTCCGACAGAAAAATCTCAGCGGCGGATTTTATTTCAAGGACGCCCAGGTGGACGACGCCCGGCTGGTGCTGCGGCTGATCAATGAAGCCGTGGCCGAAGGCGGCACCGCCAGAAACTACACCGCGGCTGAAGAGATAATCCGGGATCAGCAAGGACGGGTTTCGGCCGTGGCCGTCCGGGACGAGGAAACCGGCCGGAGCGTCGAGCTGCGAACCAAGGCCGTCATCAACGCCACCGGCGCCTGGGCCGAAACCCTGCACCCCTCTCCCCGGCGGGGACTCCACCTCCGTCCCCTGCGAGGCAGCCATCTGATTTTTCCCCGGGCGGCTTTTCCCGTGGACCAGGTGGTCAGTTTCATGCATCCGGCTGACAAGCGGCCGGTCTTCATGTTTCCCTGGGAGGGGGTAGCCATCCTCGGCACCACGGACGTGGATCATGCCGACGACCTTGATACCAACCCCGCCATCACCACCGCCGAGGCGGACTACCTCATCGAAGGCATGCGTTTTATCATGCCGGAACTGCCCCTTTCCCGGGCCGACGCCTTTGCCTCCATTGCCGGGGTGCGGCCGGTGCTCAGCCGCGGCAAAGCCGATCCTTCGCATGAATCCCGGGAACACGTGGTCTGGAAAGACCAGGGCCTGGTCACCGTCACCGGCGGTAAGCTGACCACCTTTCGTCTGCTGGCCCGGGACGCTCTCAAAGCGGCCGCGGAATATCTGCCCCACTGCGCCCTGCCGCCGGACCGGGTACCGGTTTTTACCGTCCCGGCCGAAGACCCCGGCCGGCCGGATTCGCTGTCGCCGGCCACCCGTCAGCGGCTGCATGGCCGTTACGGCAGCCAGGCGGATACCATCCTTGATTTCTGCCGGGATCAGACCGCTGATTTTATTCCGGAGACCAATATCCTCTGGGCCGAAATCGCCTTGGCCGCGGCCCAGGAACAGGTACGCCACCTGACCGATCTGCTCCTGCGCCGGGTGCGGCTGGGACTGCTGGTTCCGGAAGGAGGCCGCCGACACCTGGATGCCATCGGCGATCTCTGCCGACCGGCTCTGGGCTGGGATAATGACCGCTGGGAAAAAGAGAAAAAAGATTATCTGAAAACCTGGCGGCAGTACTATGGACCGCCGGAAAAAGACGGCAAATAATAAAGATCTCCCCTGAGATGATTTTTTTACGCAACAGCAGTTAATTACAGCTATGTTTCCAAATACATAAACTTAACCGGGAGAATCAATGGATAAAACCCTCCTCTCCATCGACTGCGGCACCCAGAGCCTGCGGGCCCTGCTCTTTTCGCAGACCGGTGAGCTGCTGGGTCGGGCGCAGGTGGAATACGAACCCTATTACAGCGAAAAGCCCGGCTGGGCGGAGCAGGATCCGGAAGTGTTCTGGGGCAGTCTCTGCCAGGCCTGCCGGCAGCTGCGGCAGGACCGGCCGGACCAGTTCGCGGCCGTGGCCGGGATGGGCGTGACCACCCAGCGGGCCAGCATGATCAACGTGGATCGCCAGGGCATCCCCCTGCGGCCGGCCATTATCTGGCTGGACCAGCGCAAGGCCGCGCCGCCCTATCACCCCCGGGGAATCATCAAGCTCGGGCTCAAGGCGGTCGGCAAGGAAGAAGCCGTCCTGCGGCTGCAGGCCGAAGGAAAAGTCAACTGGATCCGCCAGAACCAGGCCGATATCTGGCGGGCCACCCACAAATACCTCCAGGTATCCGGGTTTCTCAACCATCGCCTGACCGGGGTGTTTGCCGATTCGGCGGCTTCCCAGATCGGCCATATCCCCTTTCACTACAAGAAGATCCGCTGGGCCAGACCATCCGAGCTGCCGGCCCGCTTTTTTCCGATCGAGGCTGACAAGCTGCCGGAGATTGTCCCCCCGGGCGCCCCCATCGGCAAGGTTTCCACGGCCGCCGCCGAGCAGACCGGTCTGCCCGTGGGGTTGCCGGTGATCGCCTGCGGCTCGGACAAGGGCTGCGAAACCATCGGCGCCGGCGTCATTGACCAGTCCATGGTCAGCCTCAGTTTCGGCACCACCGCCACTGTTCAGACCACCACCGGCAGATATTTTGAACCGATCCGGTTCATGCCGCCCTACCCGGCCCCTATTCCCGGCTACTACAATCCCGAGGTGGAGATTTTCCGGGGATTCTGGATGATCACCTGGTTCAAAAAGGAGTTCGCCTACGAGGAGGTCCGGGAAGCCGGGAAAAAAGGAATTGCCGCGGAGGTGGTTTTAAACCGGCACCTGGCCCGGACCGAACCCGGCGCCATGGGACTGGTGGTGCAGCCCTACTGGAGCCCCGGCCTGGAGCATCCGGCCGCCAAGGGCGCCATGATCGGCTTTGGCGACGTCCATACCAAGGCCCATATTTACCGGGCCGTCATCGAGGGCCTCGGTTTCGCCCTTCGCGAAGGCCTGCATAAGATGAAAAAAGCCGGGAAGATGTCACCGGGCCGGGCGGCGGTTTCCGGCGGGGCCGCCCAAAGCGATGAAATCTGCAAAATCGCGGCCAGCATTTTCAACCTGCCCATGGTCAGGGGCAGAACCCATGAGACATCGGGGCTGGGCGCGGCCGTGGTAACCGCCGTGGGCCTGAAGCTGTTTCCGTCTTTTTCCGAGGCCATTGACAACATGGTCAAACAGGAAACGGTTTTCGAGCCGGACCCGGCCGCGGTTAAAATTTATGAGCAGCTCTACCAACGTGTTTATCAGCGGATGTACTCCGCCCTGGAGCCGCTTTATCACGACATTAAAGACATTACCGGGTACCCGTCCTGATCCGGGACGGAGGAATGATGATAAAAAAACTTTTTACGAAGCCGTCAACTTTGGAGGCGCCATGAACGACACTAAAGAATTTACCCCCGACTGGATTGACACCCCTCCTCCGGAAGGCAGTTTCCGGTCAATTTTAAAATGGGGCGGGCCTGACCGCTTCAAGCATCCCAGCCGGGGTTTTTACCGGATCATCAAGGAATCCCTGGAATTAAGCGATGCCGATTTTAAACAACCGGTCAAGACCGGTCAGGAAAAGGTCACCGCGGAGGTACCGCCGGCCCTGGACGCGGACGACCTGGACGCCCTGACGGGGATTGTCGGCCCGGAAAACATCTCCACGGACACCTTCAGCCGGCTTAAATATTCTTCCGGCAAGGCCATGGAAGATCTGCTGAAATTGCGGGACAATACCGTTGAAAACCTGCCCGACCTGGTCATCCACCCCCGCCATAAAGATGATGTGCGGGCAATAGTCGCCCTGTGCCACGAGCGGAAAATTCCGGTTTATATCTATGGCGGAGGCAGTTCGGTTACCCTGGGGCTGGAGTGCGTTCGCGGCGGGGTGTCCCTGGCCATGGGTACCCACATGAACCGCATCCTGGATTTCAACGAAACCGACCAGACCATCACGGTGGAACCGGGCCTGATGGGGCCCGATTACGAGGACGCCCTGAACAATGCCCCGGATCGGTTCGGCGCCGCCCATCGTTACACCGGCGGCCATTTTCCCCAGTCCTTTGAGTATTCCTCGGTGGGCGGCTGGGTGGTCACCCTGGGCGCCGGCCAGGCCTCGTCCTATTACGGCGACGCTTATGACCTGGTCGTCAGCCAGGAATATGTCACCCCGGCCGGCTCCTTCCGGACCCTGCCTTTTCCGGGCACGGCCACCGGCCCCAAGGTCAATGACATCATGAAGGGCAGCGAGGGCTGCCTGGGAGTGCTGGTCGGGGTGACCATGAAAATTTTTAAATATTTTCCGGAAAACCGGCGGCCCCTGGCGTACATGATGCCGGACTGGGAGGCGGCCGTTAAGGCCGTCCGCGACATCTGCCAGGGAGAATTCGGCCTGCCCTCGATCCTGCGCATATCCGATCCCGAAGAAACCGACGTGGCCATGAACATGTTCGGCATTTCCGGATCAATGCTGGATCGCCTGATGGTCTTCCGCAAACAGGTGCCGGGCCGGCGCTGCCTGCTGATCGGGCAGGCCGACGGCCAGAAGGACTTCGCCGACCAGGTCAAAAAAAACGTCAAGAGAATCTGCCGCTCCCACGGCGGCATGTACCTGACCAGCTATCCCATGAACAAGTGGCGACACGGCCGCTTCAGTGATCCCTACATGCGGGAAGATCTCAACGACTACGGCATAATCATCGACACCCTGGAATCGTCGGTCACCTGGGACAATCTCCACCACCTCTACCAGGGAGTCCGGTCGTACATCAAGAGCCATCCCCGGACCATCTGCATGACCCATGCTTCCCATTTTTACGCCCAGGGAACCAACCTCTATTTTATTTTTATCCGGCGGTCCCTGCCGAAAGAAGAGTTTCTGGAATTTCAACGGGGTATTATCGACCGCATCGAACAGCACGGCGGCTCGCTGAGCCACCACCACGGGGTGGGCAAGATGATGGGGCCCTGGATGGAGCGCCACCTGGGACCCGAACAGATGGCCGTGCTGCGCGCCATCAAAAACCATTTTGATCCCCACCACATCATGAACCCGGGGGGAACACTGGGGCTGAACGGTTAGCCCGGATATTTCATGAATTTTTTTGATAAATGCTGCTTTATCGAAGCGACTCGATAAAACATCCGCCACCGCCACCGCCTCCACCACCGCCTGTCGCGGAGGTATCAGCGACTTTCGGAGAGGGCTCACTTGTCCACTTGACTCTGACGGAACAATGGTCGGAAGCAGACTGGCCGGCGGCGTCTTTTACGGTCAGCCTGAAATAAAGGGCCTGATCAGTATCCATTTGCGGGGCGGTAAAAGTCGCCTGGGAAGTATCCAGACCGGACATCGTTACTTCCGGGCCACTGGTCTGCGTCCAGGCATAAGAAGCTATGCCGTCATCGATATCAAAGGAAGCTGTGCCGTCAAGCACGACCGGTT
>JAWOCW010000281.1:0-4612 GCA_046483615.1 Desulfosudaceae bacterium | reverse complement strand
CGTCAGGAACTGTTGAAATTCATGCGGGGTGAACGCAGCAGGTATCTGGAATCTCTTGGGGTCAGACGGAAAAAGACATAAAGTCGTTTTTTGTACAATATACCGCGAATATCGGCCGTCTTGCAGCCGCGCTCAAGTCGGCTCGGGAAATATCCGGATTATTTTCCGACCTATTGTATTGACTCAACGGCCGTTTGATGGCAGAGTCATACGCAACCAACAGCTTAACCCGGATATTTCATTAAATGTTCGGGTTAAGTCCCACATTTTAATCCGTTGCTACTGATCAAGAGCCTGGTATGGATTTTATTGATGAGCATGTCGCCGGCATTGAGAATGATTTTGTCACCTCATGGAAGGCCGATGGCGGAACGGTTCTCGGGTATGCCTGCGTGGCCACCCCGGTCGAGATGATCACGGCTTTCAAGGTACTGCCCTATCGGCTGCGGGCCCTGGGGTTTGGCGAAACAGACATGGCCGACGCCCGCCTGTCGCGGTTTAACTGCAGCTTCTGCCGTTCCTGCCTGCAATTGGGACTCACCGGGGCCTATGACTTTCTGGACGGGATGATCGAAACCAACGGATGCGATCATATCCGGGGCATGATGGAAAACTGGCAGTATGCCCGCGGGTTTGATTTTTTCCATTACCTGAAAGTTCCCCATCTGACGGACGCCTCATCCCTGGCGTTTTTTACCGAAGAGCTGGGGTTGTTCCGCCAGGCCATGGCAACCTTTACCGGCCGGACAGTCAGCGACGATGATCTTTTCGCGGAGATCAAGCGGCAGGAAGGGATTCGCCGGAAGCTTCGAACGGTCTACCAGATTCGCGAACGCGAAAAACCGGGCCTTACCGGGGTGGAGGCGTTGAAGGTGTTTCTGGCGGGCACCGCCCTGCCGCCGGAGACTTTTGAAGACCTGCTGGACCGGGTCATTCGGGAACGGACCAATCATGAGGTCGGCCCCTTCCGGGCCCGCCTTCTCCTGGGCGGCAGCGCCACCGACGAGGTGGATTTTGTCCATGACATGGAGGATCTTGGAGGACTGGTGGTTTCGGACATGCTCTGTTTCGGTTCCCGGGCCTTCTGGCAGCACACGCCGGAGATGAACGGCTCTCCGGAAGAAGTCCTGGCCCGCCTGTATCTGGAAAACCTGGTCTGCCCCCGCATGTTTGACGAATTTCCCGCGCGCCGGGAGTACCTGCTGGAAGCGGCGCGGCGGGCCGGGGTGGACGGCGTCGTGCTGGTCCACAACAAGTTCTGTGATATTCACGGGGTGGATAACGTGCAGCTGCGCCTGGCCCTGGAAGAAGCGGGCGTTCCGGTGCTGCAGCTGGAAAAAGATTACGGCGCCAAGGCCGATGCCGGACGCATGCGTACCCGGGTGCAGGCCTTCCTGGAACAGATTGGAGACGCCTCATGAGATTAAAACCGCCCACCGGCTTATTTGACCAGCTGGCCCTGCAGTTCGGGATTATCGAAAAACTTCCCCGGGGCGTGATTGACAAGGCCGGTTTTCTGATGAACGCCCTCAAGCTGATACCGGAGGACGGCCGTAAATCCATGAACGCCCTGTGGGAGCCCCACGTCAAGAAAGCCAGCCTGGATTACACCAAAATGGCGGCTACCTGGATCATGGAGGCCAAGCGGGCCGCCAAACAAGGCAAAAAGGTCATCCTGGTGCCTTTTAATTTCCCAGGTGAACTTATTCACGCCTTTGACAGCGCGGTTCCCCTGACCAGTGAGGTGCTGACCACCCTGGGGGTCTCCGTGCTGAAAGGTCAGGGAGAGGACTACTGGGACGTGGCCATGGGCCTGGGGCTGCCCGACCATATCTGTTCGGCCAATGCCATTGAACTGGGCTCGGTTCTTTCCGGTGACGACTTCAAACCCGACGCCATCATCTCCAGTTCCCCCGGGGGGTGCGACGTCAACGCCAAAATTCACGAGTTCGTCTCCCATTATCTGGATATTCCCCAGTTTTTTCTGCAAAAACCCACCGAGGATTCGGGCCGCGGCCGGCAGTGGTACGGCACCTACATGAAAAACCTGGTCACCGACCTGGAACGGTTTCTGGGGGAAACCCTGGACGAAGAGCGGCTGCGGGAGACCATGATCCGGGCCAACCGCTGCACCGAGTTGTATTACGATTTGTGGGATCTGCAACAGGCGGTCCCCTGCCCGGTGCCGAATATTTTTTCCCTGTTTTTGTACGGCACCCGCTTTTCCATGTGGGGAACCGAAACGGGAGTGGCCATGATGGAGACCCTGGTGCGCGTCAGCCGGGATCGTCTGGCTCAGAAGGCCTACCCCGCCAAACGGGAAAGGGCCCGCAGCCTCTGGGCCTATACCAGTTATTATTATGATTTTTATGGATTTTTCAGCTGGATGGAAAAACAGGGGATCTCTCATCTGGGAGACGGCCTGGACCTGTTTTTTCCCAAAATAGTGGATACCACCAGCCTGGAATCCATGATCGAGGGGTTGACCGAAGCGGCCTGGAACATGCCCATGACCCGGCAGGTGGGCGCGGAATCCATGTCCGGTTCCTGGACCGATGATGTCGTTTACGCGGCCAAGTCCTTGAATGCCGATTGCGTCATCTACTGCGGCCACCACTCCTGCAAGCAGACCTGGGGGGTGATCTCGATTCTCAGGAATGAACTGGCCAAGCGACTGGATATTCCCATCCTGATTCTGCAAGGCGATTCCTGGATGAAGAAAATGACCCCCATGAGCGATCTGCAAAACCAGGTGGAGGAGTTTGTCAATAATGTCGTGGCCCGCCAGGACAGCGGCAAGCGAAAAATCCGGCAGCGCAAGCAGGCCAAAGCCGCCCGGCGGTCGGCGGAGAAATCCTGATGGCCAACCCCTTGAAAAAAAACCAGCCAGCCCTGTTTTGCGCCGGCATTGATATCGGGTCGCTGACCGCCGAAGCGGTCATCGTCCGGGACGGCGACATTATCGGCGCGGAAACCATGAACGTCCTGGCCAATCCCGTGGATTCGGCCGAAGCCATCCTGGGCCGGACCATGGACAAGGCGGGCCTCACCAGGGACCGGATCGCCTACACGGTCAGCACCGGTTATGGCCGGGAAACGCTCCAGGCCCGGGGCTTGGCCGACAGCAACGTCAGCGAAATTTCCTGTCACGGGTACGGGGCGTTTTGTCTGAATGCCGCCGTCCGGACCATTATCGATATCGGCGGCCAGGACGCCAAGGTGATCAAGCTCAACTCCGCCGGCAAGCTGGTCAATTTTGTCATGAACGAAAAATGCGCCGCCGGCACCGGCCACTTTCTGGAAGTGATGAGCAAAACCCTGGAGGTGGGGCTGGAAGAACTGGGGCGGCTCTCCCGGGATGCTAGGAAACCGGCGGTGATGAGCAATCGCTGCACCATTTACGTGGAAACCGAAGTGATTCATTATCTGCAGCGGGGGGTATCCAAAAAAGAGGTGGCCGCGGGAATTAACCAGGCCATGGCGGAAAGGGTGTTGGCCTTGGCTCGACGGGTCAAACCGGAGCAAAAAATCATGCTCACCGGCGGGGTGGCCAAAAATGTCGGCGTGCGGGCGGCTCTGGAGGGCATGCTGGCGGAAAAGATTCTGATGCCGTCCATCGATCCCCAGCTCATCGGTGCTTACGGCGCGGCCATGCTGGCCCGAAAGGAGGCCTCGGCATGATCGCGGTGGGCTGTGACATCGGCGGCATATTCACCAAGGCGGTGCTGCTGGACGATGATGAGCTGCTGGCCTCCCGGATCATCCGGACCACCGGCAATATCGGCCGGGAGATCAACGGCCTGATCCAGGACACCACCGCCGCCGGCGGAAAAGCGGCGGTTGACGTGGAAAAAATCGTCATCACCGGGGCCGGCGCTGAAATGGCTCCCCAGGCCGGAGTGCAGGAAGACCAGATCGTCTGCGTGGCAGCGGCCGGGGCCTACTACCTGGAGGAAGTGCAGCTGATCATCGATATCGGCGGCCAGAGCATCACCGCCATCCGGATTGACCAAGACGGTGACGTGGAAAACTACATGCGCAATGACAAGTGCGCCTCCGGATCCGGGCGGTTTCTGGAAGTGATCAGCAACAAGCTGGAGGTGGACATATCCCGCCTGGATCAGGAAGCCGCCCGGGCTTCCTCGGCGGCCGGCCTCAGTTCCCAGTGCGGGGTGTTCATGGAAAGCGAGGTCATCTCCCACGTCAACCAGGGCATCCCCCGGCAGAATATCCTGGCCGGCGTCTGTGAAACCGTGGCCAACCTGGTGGTCTCCCAGGGCCGGCGGTTTGAGGGCGTGACGCATTACACCATTACCGGCGGCGTGGCCCGAGTGGAAACCATCAACACCATCATCGACCAGAAGATGAGCGGCCAATACCTCCCCTTCCCCTTTGATCCCCAGCTGGCCGGCGCCATCGGCGCGGCGCTGCTGGCCGATTATCATTAAGCGGCGATTTATCGCGAAAGCGATACGCATGCGGTGATGGTGGACCAAAACCGGTGCATTTCCTAAAGAAAAGGTTCGGCACATTTCTTATCGCTGCATGTTGAGGTTTAAGATGTCCCCCATTAAGAAAAAATGATTGTCCTGAGAAAAAATTTCGCAATCAT
>JAWOCW010000258.1:0-17673 GCA_046483615.1 Desulfosudaceae bacterium | reverse complement strand
TGTGGGCTATACCCCGGGTTATGTCACTGCCGTTTGGGTCGGTTTTGATTCCGAGCGTTCCCTGGGGGCTTCGGAAACCGGGGCCAGCGCCGCTATTCCCATCTGGCTGGGTTTTATGAAAAGGATTCTGGCCGACCAACCGGTTAAATACTTTGAAGTTCCCGCCGGCGTTGTTTTTTCCAAAATCGACGCCGAAACCGGACTGCTGCCGAGTGATGAATCTGAAAACATCCTTTATGAGTGTTTCAAAGAAGGAACCGTTCCCACCGAGCGAGCCCCCCGGTCAGATTCCATGAACAGGCAAGAGCAGTTTTTCAAACAGTCAATGTAAGCCGGCCGAGAGTTTCCGGCCTAAACGACCATGATCGTCCCGGCCGGGAAAACATGGATGGGCCATTTTTTTACTGGTCTTTTCCATACCGTTTATTATAGGTGCGGATTAATTTTTTAAGTTCGATCAGCCTGGCATTATGAGTTTCAATTTTTAGTTCAAGCGCTCTTCTTTCGGCAGTGGTGTCGACCCGGGCTTGTTCTTCCTCAATCTTCCGCCGTTCAGACATTATTTTCGCGCTGGCCTTTTGCAGTTCCTCCCTGGCGGCGGCCTGATCATCCAGGTTGATATGGCTGTAAAATTTTTCGCTGGAAGCCGGTTGCGATTCATCCGCCGGAGTTTCGGCTGGAGAGGGCGCCTCAACCGGGGGATGTTCCGTCTGATCCGGAATGCCGGAAGGGCTGGTCTCACCGGAAAGGCTGGTTTCAGATGATGCCGGAGGCGCCTCGCGGACATTTTGTTCGGCCGGTATCGATCTTGAGGGGCGAACCGGTTCCTCCGGAGCCCTGGGACGGAACAGATAAAACAGGATAAGCCCGGCTATTATCAGGGCCACTATTATCAGAGCCAGGTCAATTATCCGGGAATGGGGTCGGTCGGTTTGGTCTTCCCCGGCAGTCAGGCCGCTTTCCATGGGGTCGCCCTCGGTGGCGGCCCGGGCTTTTGAAAAAATAACACCGCAATTAGGACATTCCTGATCGTCCGGATTAATTTTCTGGCCGCACTTGGGGCAGGTCCGCCGCATGTCGGCGGGAAGTTCGCTGAAAGAGCAGATCCGGCCGTATTTCCAGATTTTCTGCCAATCCTGCCGGACGGATTCGTCCCAGCGGCTGTCGCCTTCCTGCCAGATGGTGGTGCCATGATAGCTCAGGCCCACGCCGCCATCCTCAAAGCGGATGGCGGTGGCTTCAAAATTCATGTTGGGCAGCTTGTATCTTTTAGCGGTCCAGCCAACCATGCGAATCCTCCTTTATGATCAGGATTGTCAGTGGAAGCAGGGGGCGGCCCGGGGCGGGATGCCGACTAAATCTGATATGGCTAAATCTGATATAATCATACCCCGCCCGGGTTATTTTGTAAATCATTTCAGATAATATGTTGTCGGAAACTTAAAGAAGAGGGTAGGCAGCGGCGATAATCGTCAGTCCGGACGACTGTTTCGGTGGGGCAGCCAGGCAATGTCTTCAGCCGGCTGAGGCGGCAAGCGAAACGAAATATGGCTGAGGGGCAAGGATTCGAACCTTGATTAACGGGGCCAGAACCCGTCGTCCTGCCATTAGACGACCCCTCAGTATCCGTTTCAATTTACCACAAATATGAAATTTTCAAGATCAGGTCAAGGAAAAAAAAGTACTTTTAGCTAACCCGGGGTAGCGCCGGTCAATCGAATCGGGTCAGGGATTTTTATCCGTTTTTGATCATGTGTTCCACGGCGCCGTCCAGCCGGCGCAAGACCGTCTCCTTGCCCAGGACTTCCATGATTTCGAAGATGCCGGGGCTTTCGGTCCGGCCGGTCAAGGCGACCCGCACGGGCTGGGCGATTTTTCCGAATTTAACCCCGGTTTCATCCATGACAGCCTGGAAAGCTGGTTCCAGGGAGTCTTGTTGAAACGCGCCGGGATCGATCGGCTCCAGGGCCTTTCGCAGGCTCTCCAGCAGGGTCTGGTTGGCTGAAGTTAAAAATTTGCCGGCCGCTTTTTCTTCGTAAACAATCGGCTCCGTGTAGTAAAAGTCCGCTTTGTCGGCCATTTCCCGCAGGGTTTTGCTTCTGGCCCGCAGGGTCTCGATAACCCGTTCAAGATAGGGGCTTTTTTTCGCCTGGAAACCGTTTTGTTCAAGAAAAGGCAGCAAATGGTCAGCCAGTGCTGCCACCGGATATCTTTTGATGTGTTCGGCATTTATGGCCAGAAGTTTGTCCGGATTGAACACCCCGGCGGATTTGCCGATATGGTCGAGGCTGAATTTTTCAATCAGCTCCGGCAAAGAGAAGTACTCCTGGTCCCCGTATGACCAGCCCAGCCGGACCAGGTAATTGAGCAGGCCTTCCGGTAAAAAGCCCTGGTCGCGATATTCCAGAACCGACATGGCCCCGTGGCGTTTGCTGAGTCTGGCCCGATCGCTGCCCATCACCATGGGGACATGGGCATATTCCGGCAGATCACAGCCCAGGGCCTGGTACAGCATTATCTGACGGGGGGTGTTGGTAACGTGGTCATCACCGCGGATAACGGTAGTGATACCCATGGTAATGTCATCAACCACCACCGCCAGGTTGTAGGTGGGAGTGCCATCACTGCGCTGAATGATAAAATCTCCGTTTTCACGGTTGTCGAAGGCTATGGCTCCCTTGACCAGATCCGTCAGCACTGTTTTACCGTGATCCGGTGTCTTGAAGCGGATCACCGCCTTTTTTGACGGTGGCAGACCTTTTTCCCGGCAGGTGCCATCGTAGACAGGGTTTTCTCCCCGCATCAGGGCGTGTTTGCGTTTGTCCTCCAGCTCTTCGGAGGTACAGGTACAATAATAGGCCTGACCCTGGTCGACCATTTTCCGGATATATTCCGAGTAAATATCAAAGCGCCGCGACTGGTAGTAGGGGCCCGCGTCCCAGTCGATCCCCAGCCAGTTCAAGGATTCAAATATGCCGTCGGCTGAGGCGGCGGTGGAGCGCTGAATATCTGTATCTTCGATTCGCAGAATAAATTTTCCGCCGGTATGCCGGGCGTAAAGCCAGTTAAAAAGGGCGGTTCGAGCGCCCCCCAGATGCAGGTGACCGGTCGGGCTGGGCGGAAACCGGGTAATTATATTACTCATTGGTTTATCCTTTTGGTACGGTGGTCATGTCCGGTTGACCGCGGCTCAAAATAAACCGCCACCGGTGGTTGTGTCTTATAACCCCTTGTTTTTTAATTGAGCAGACCAGGCGCTCAAAAAGCGGCAAGCCGTCACGCGTTTATGAGGTGTTATATACCACCCCTGAGCGCAACAAAGCAAATCAAAACATGGCCGCTCAGAATCGATTCCGGCCCACCGGCCGCCCCGGAATCAACCCTGTTGTCAGCGCCGGGATTGACAAAAAAATTCAAGCAGTTTATTGAGTTATGAAGAAGAGGCCGGAAAACGGTCCGGAAGCAAGCGAAAGTTTTTAACCCCACCACGGAGAAGCCGATGACCTTGACGCCGCTGGCTGAAATCGTGCTGAAAAAAAGGTACCTGGCGCGTAATTATCGGGGAGATCTATTGGAAACGCCGGCTGATCTTTTTCGACGCGTGGCCCACTCCATTGCCGAGGCTGACCGGCTATTTGACGCCCGCGCCGCTGTCGGCAAAACCACGGAAGAATTTGAAGCCGTCCTGTCTTCGCTCTCTTTTCTGCCCAACTCCCCCTGCCTGATGCATGCCGGCCGCCCCATGGGCCAACTGGCCGCCTGTTTCGTGCTGCCCCTGGAAGACAGCCTGGAGGCGATTTTTGAATCCCTTAAAGACGCCGCCGTTATTCACCAGACCGCCGGGGGCACCGGGTTTTCCTTCAGCCGGCTGCGCCCCGGCGGAGATACCATTCTGCCGGCTTTCGGTGCCGCCGGCGGTCCGATCCCGTTTATCCGCCTGTTTGACACGGCTACTCATATTATTGATCTTAACCGGATCCGGCCGGGCGCCAACATGGGGGTGCTCCACGTCAGCCATCCGGATATTGAGTCCTTTGTCAAGGTCAAGCAGACCCCCGGGCAGCTGGTCAATTTCAACCTGTCCGTGGCCGTGGATGAACTCTTCCTGGAGCAGGTTCGGGTCGGCGGCTCTTACGACCTGATTCATCCCCGCACGGGGGTGGCCGTGGACCAAAAGCCGGCCCGAGAGCTTCTGCGCCTGATGGCCGATTGTGCCTGGAAGACCGGTGATCCCGGCATCATTTTTATCGACCGCATCAACCGCGCCAACCCGACCCCGGGATTGGGACGCCTGGAGGCTACCAATCCCTGCGGGGAGCAACCCTTGCTTCCTTATGAATCATGTACTCTCGGTTCCATCAACCTGACCCGGGTGCTGGATGCTCAGGGAGTTGATTTTGACAAGCTGGATCGGCTGGTCTCAACGGCGGTTCATTTTCTGGATAACGTCATCGAGGTCAACCGCTACCCGCTGCGCCGAATTGAGGAGTGGAGCCGGGCCAACCGCAAAATCGGCCTGGGGGTGATGGGATTCGCGGACATGCTGATTTTATTGAAGATTCCCTACCAGAGCCCGGAGGCGGTCACCCTGGCCGGGGAGATCATGTCCCGGATTCAGGCCAGCGCCGAAGCCGCTTCCGCCGAACTGGCCGAAAAGCGGTCGAATTTTCCCGCCTTTGATCACAGCGTCTTTCCGGCCCGGGGGGTTAAATACCGGCGCAACGCCACCCTGACCACCATCGCCCCGACCGGCTCCATCAGCCTGATCGCCGGCGTCAGCAGCGGCATTGAACCGGTCTTTGCTTTTCACCTTAAACGTCGCGTCGCCGATGAGGTCCATGACGAAGTTCATCCTCTTTATAAACGGTATCAGCAAGAGGGCCGGGAAATATCCCCGGAAATATTTCAGACCGCCTGGGATGTTGACCCGGAATGGCATTTGAAAATTCAGGCCGCTTTTCAGGAGCATACCGACAACGCCGTCTCCAAGACGGTCAACGTGCCGGAGTCGGCCGAGGCGGACACCATTTACCGGCTTTTCCGGTCGGCCGCGGAAATGAATATCAAGGGCGTCACGGTCTACCGGGACCAGTCCCTGACGGATCAGACTTTGTCCCTGTGTTCCGTCAACCGGGAGGATTGCGGCTGATTTGGAACCGGGCGCGGATGGAATTGATGGGGCCCGTCCGGGGCAGTTGACACCAGCGGTAAAGGGCGTAAAATATTCAGTTCGGGCTCAAAAATCACTTCCACCGAGACCGCTGAAATTTTATTTTGGACAATAGTGACCCGGGGCGGGACTCCCGGCGAAAAGGAGAGGCAAATGGACGTCAAGACAATCATGGTGATCGGGGCGGGCCAGATGGGCAGCGGCATCGCCCAGGTGGCGGCCCAGGCCGGTTACGCGACCTATCTGAACGATATTTCCCGGGAGCTGGTGGATAAGGGCCTGGCCGCCGTTTCCGCCAACCTGGACCGGCTGGTTAAAAAAGAGAAAATCACGGCGGCTGACCAGGCGGCCGTGATGGAACGGATCATGCCGGTGACCACCCTGGACCAGGCGGCCGAATGCGACCTGGCGGTGGAAGCCGCGGTGGAAAATATGGACATCAAAGCCAGGATTTTTGGCGAACTGGACCGGCTGGCCCCGGCCCACGCCATCCTGGCCAGCAATACCTCTTCTTTACCCATCACCGGCATCGCCGCCCATACCGGCCGGCCGGAACGGGTGATCGGCATGCATTTTATGAATCCGGTGCCGGTCATGAAACTGGTGGAAGTCATCAACGGACTGGCCACCGCCGCGGAGGTGACCGCCACGGTTGAGGCGGTGGCCGAATCCATGGGTAAAACCCCGGTGTCATGCCGGGATGTGCCCGGTTTTGTCTCCAACCGGGTGCTGATGGTCATGATCAACGAGGCTATCTGGGAGCTTTATGAAGGGGTGGCCACGGCCGAGGGCATCGACAGCATCATGAAACTGGGCATGAACCACCCCATGGGGCCGCTGGCCCTGGCCGACCTGATCGGCCTGGATACCGTCCTGGCCATTATGAATGTTCTTCAGGACGGCTACGGTGATCCCAAATACCGTCCGGCTCCCCTTCTGAAATCATACGTGGATGCCGGCTGGCTGGGCCGCAAGACGGGCCGGGGCATTTACGAGTACAGCGGCTGATAACAGCCCGGCTCCGGCCGGCGGGGGCGGCCCGGGCAACGGTCGCCCTGATCCGGGATAAAGGGCGTCTTGTTTCGTGAGGCTGTTCTGCCGGGGTAAACAAATAAAATTCTTGACAAATATAAGGGGTACCAGTAAAGCTAATAAGATTATACTGAGGCCGACATATTAACTGGCCGGCCGGACAGCGATTGTGCCGTGGTTGCTACAACAGAAAGAAAATTAATGAAATATCAGGAGAAAAGATTATGGCTGTACCCAAACGAAAAAAATCAAAATCAAAACGGGATATGCGGCGGGCCCATACCAAAGCCACGCCGGTAGACGTCACCCCTTGCCCCCAGTGTGGTGAGGTGAAACTTCATCACCGGGCCTGTCCCGCCTGCGGATCCTACAAGGGCCGGACGGTTATGGCAGTACAGGATTGATGCTGACGGTGAACTTTCCCATGAGATCATGGCGATTGTTATTGCTTTAAAGGCCGGAAGGGACGGGAATAATGAGCCCGGCAACTGACCGCGTGCTGGTCGTGACCGGTGAAGCCAGGGAAATCGGCAGAGCCATCTGCCGGGTATTTGCCGCTTTCAACACCCACGTCTACTTCAACTGTCCGTCCTCATCGGAAGCGGCCCGGGATACCGTACAACTGGTCGCCGACAGAGGCGGCCTGGTAACCGCCCTCAGGACCGAGGTAACCAGCGAAGACGAGACACGGGCTTTTTTCTCTACTGGGGCCGAAAAAAACCGGCCGGTGTTAACGGGCAAGTGCTTTCCGTAAATGGCGGATTATACCTGTAAGGCGGAACGCCCATAAGGAGAAGAACACATGTCAATTGAAGATAAAGTAAAAGGAATGCTCGCCGAACGACTTGACATCGAGGCCGGGGATATTAAGCTCGAATCCAGGTTTGTCAATGATCTGGGCGCTGATTCGCTGGACATAGTAGAGTTGTTGATGAAGCTGGAAGACGAGTTTGACCTGGAGATTTCGGACGAGGAAGCCGAGCAGATCACCACGGTCAAGGACGCGGTGGATTATATCACGGAACGCATGTAACCGATTCGCGGCAACCACCCCGGCCTTTGCCGCGGTACGATGGCGTGACCGCAAGGGCAACCGCGCCGGCGGGCCGACCCTGGGGCTTTGTTCGCCTCAATGCCCGCCAAGTCCGGTTGATTAAGGGTGAGGTCTTCGCAAAACACACGAAAACGTCATACCAAAAAATAAAGGTGAATATTTTGGATTTTAAATTTCTGACCGCGCAGGACCCGGAAATAGCCCGGGCCATAGAGCTGGAAGAAGATCGTCAGCAGACCAACCTGGAATTAATCGCCTCGGAAAACGTGGCCAGTCGGGCGGTCATGGAAGCCCAGGGAAGTGTGCTGACTAACAAATACGCCGAGGGCTATCCCGCCAAAAGGTACTATGGCGGCTGCGAGTTCGTTGATATGGCGGAGACTCTGGCCATTGACCGGGCCAGGCAGTTGTTTCAGGCGGACTATGCCAATGTTCAGCCGCATTCGGGCTCCCAGGCCAATATGGCGGTTTATTTCGCCCTGCTCAAACCCGGCGATACCGTCCTGGGCATGGATCTCTCCCATGGCGGGCATCTGACCCATGGCAGCCCGGTTAACTTTTCCGGCCAGTTGTTTGATTTCAAGCATTACGGTCTGAACGAAAATTCCGGACGGATTGATTATGATCAGGTGGCCGAGCTGGCTGAGCAGCATAAGCCCAGGATGATCGTGGCCGGGGCCAGTGCCTACCCCCGACAGCTTGATTTTGAACGGTTTCGGCGGATCGCCGATGCCGTCGGAGCCTGGCTGATGGTGGACATGGCCCATATCGCCGGACTGGTGGCCGCCGGGCTGCATCCCTCCCCGCTGCCCTGGGCGGATATCGTCACCTCCACCACTCATAAAACGCTGCGGGGACCGCGGGGCGGATTGATTCTGTCCAACCGCGATTACGGCAAACAATTGAACAAGGAAATTTTTCCCGGTATCCAGGGCGGACCGTTGATGCATGTCATCGCGGCCAAGGCCGTGGCCTTCGGAGAAGCCCTGCGGGAGGAGTTTGTCGTCTATCAGAAAAAGGTGGTCCAGAACGCCCAGGCCCTGGCCGGAGCCCTGATGGACCAAGGCATAGACCTGATTACCGGCGGCACCGACAACCACACCATGCTGGCCGATCTGCGCGGCGTCGAGGTTACCGGCAAGGAGGCCGAGGTCGTTCTGGAGCGGGCCGGCCTGACCCTGAACAAAAACACCGTCCCCAATGATCCCCAGGGGCCTTTCGTGACCAGTGGCGTCAGGATCGGCACGCCGGTATTGACCTCCCGGGGAATGACCGAAAAGGAAATGGCGGTTGTGGGTGATTTGATCGTGACGGTTCTGAAAAATAAGAACGATGAAGCTGTTATCGAGCGGGTCCGGTCAACGGTGACCGAGCTCTGCCGTCAATTCCCGTTATACCAGTAAGGAGACCCCGAGCGATGAGTGGCTCCTCCATCCCCCGGAAAAGACCCGAGTGGGACGATTATTTCATGGAAATAGCCGAGCTGGTAGCCAAACGATCAACCTGTTTGCGCCGGGCGGTAGGGGCTGTTATCGTTAAGGACAAGCGGATTTTGTCCACCGGATATAACGGGGCGCCTTCGGGAATCAGGCATTGCGCCGAGACCGGTTGCCTTCGCCAGCAAAGGGAGGTTCCTTCCGGCGAACGGCATGAATTGTGCCGGGGGATTCACGCCGAGCAGAACGCCATTATTCAGGCCGCCTATCACGGAGTCCCCATCAACGGCGCTTCGCTTTATTGTACCAACCTGCCCTGTTCCATCTGTGCTAAAATGATTATCAACGCCGGCATTCAGGCTATCTTTTACCGGGAGGGCTACGCTGATGATATGTCCCGGCGGATGTTTGACGAGATCGGCCTGAACCTGGTCCAGATCAGCCGCCACCAGTCGGAGGAATAATTCATGAAATGTCCCTTCTGCGGAGCCCTTGATAACAAGGTTATTGACTCGCGTCTGAGCAGGGAAGAAACTGAAACCCGTCGTCGCCGCGAGTGTCTCAGTTGCCAGAGGCGCTTTACCACCTATGAACACGTGGAAAAGGTGCCCATCATGATTATTAAAAAGGACGGCCGGCGGGAAGAGTTTTCCAAGGATAAAATCCGCTCCGGGATGATCAGCGCCTGCCAGAAACGTCAGATCAGTATCAATCTTATTGAAGCTTTTCTGGAAGAGCTGGAACGGGACCTGATGGAGATGGGTGAGAATGAAATCCCTTCCAGTATTATCGGAGAAAAGGTCATGAAAAAACTGCACTCGCTGGATGACGTGGCCTATGTGCGATTCGCCTCGGTTTATCGGGAGTTTAAGGATGTTCATGATTTTTACTCCGAATTAAAAAGTCTTTTGAAAAAACAGTAGCGGCGCGGCTGACCCGGATATTTCAAAAAATATCCGGGCTAAGGGCGGTAAACGGCCATGGATGATCTTGATTACATGCAGGAGGCCATTGATCTGGCGGCTCGGGGAGAAGGCTTTACTTCGCCCAATCCCGTCGTCGGCGCCGTGGTAGTGAAAGACGGCGAGATTGTCGGTCGGGGCTGGCATGAGGCCGCCGGGCAGCCACATGCCGAGGTGATAGCCATTGAAGAAGCCGGAAAGCGCGCCCGGAAGGCCGATCTGTACGTTACTCTGGAGCCCTGTAATCATACCGGCCGGACGCCGCCCTGCACCCGGAAAATTCTGGAGGCCGGTATCGGCCGGGTGGTCGTGGCCATGGCCGACCCTAATCCAGACGTCACCGGCGGCGGCATCGATTATTTAAAAAAGAAGGGCCTGTCAGTTGAGGTCGGCCTCGGCCAGCAGGCCGTGGCCCGGCAACTGGAATGGTTCGTCAAGTATATCCGTACCAAAACGCCTTTTGTCATCCTGAAGTGCGCCATGACCCTGGATGGTCGCATGGCCACCAGCTCCGGTGATTCCAGATGGGTTACCGGCGAGGCCTCCCGGGCGTTTGTGCATCAACTGCGTCACGCCGCGGACGCCATCCTGGTCGGTTCGGGGACATTGCGAACGGATAATCCGCGCTTGACGTCGCGGCTTTCCGGCCGGCCGTCCAGGGATCCCAGGCGGATCGTGCTGGATACGACCTTGTCCATTGATGAATCAGCGGCTCTGTTGCGGCTGAACTCCTCGGCGGAAACCATGCTGGTAATCGGTCCGGAGCATGACCCGGACAAACGGCGACGGCTGGAGAAAGCCGGTGTTTTCTTTCTGGAAATGGAGCTTGAAAACGGTTATGTCAACCTGGCGGCGCTGATGCAACGCCTGGGAGAAATGGAGATAACCAGCCTGTTGATTGAAGGCGGGGCCAGGGTGGCCGGTTCCGCCCTGACCGCCGGAATCGTCGATAAGGTCTGCCTGTTTTACGCCCCCAAAATTCTGGGTGGTGATGACGGCGTGCCCATGTGCCGCGGGACCGGGCCGAGGCTGATGCGGGATGCCCGGCCGGTCACCAATGTCACGGTCCGGCAATTTGATGGCGATATCATGGTTGAGGGATATCTGGGTTAATGTTTACCGGAATAATAGAGGGACCCGGCGTGGTCCGCAACTTTCAGCCGGCGGCCGGCGGCGGGCGGCGTCTTGGCGTTGCCGCCGAATTCGATCTGGGCGACACCAGGCTCGGCGACAGCATCGCCGTCAGCGGCGCCTGCCTGACGGTGGTGGCCGTTGGAAAAAACTGGTTTGAAGCCGATGTGGCTCCGGAAACCTTGACCAGGACAACCTTGGGCCGGCTGCGGCCGGGGCAGGTAGTCAACCTGGAGCGGGCGCTGCGGTTGTCCGATCGGCTGGGCGGTCACCTGGTGACCGGTCACGTGGATGGCACCGGGGTGATCCGGGACAGGCAGCCGGCCGGCAATGCCTTGATTATCCGCGTTGGAATTGAGCCGGACCTGTCCGTCCTGATGGTGGAAAAAGGATCGGTGGCCATAGACGGCATCAGCCTGACCATCAATGACCGCGGTCGGGATTTTGTGGAGGTCAGCGTCATACCCCATACGGCCGGGATGACCACCATCGGTGCCGGACGGCCGGGGGACGTGGTCAACCTGGAGACGGACATAATCGGCAAGTATGTCCGGCAGCTGATATCGCGCGACCCGGATGAAGAATTGAAAAAAAAGGGTGATCAGGTTATAGACAGGGAGTTTTTAACAAAAGCCGGGTTCCTGTAATCTCACCACCAGGAAACCATTTTAATATGTAAGGAGTGACGTAATTATGGCTGTACTAAGTGTTGAAGACGCGATTAAAGAGATAAGAGCCGGACGGATGATCATCCTGGTGGATGACGAAGACCGCGAGAACGAGGGTGATTTGATGCTGGCCGCGGAACAGACTACCCCGGAAGCCATTAATTTTATGGCTAAATACGGGCGGGGCCTGATCTGTCTGGCCATGGAAGGACAGTTGGTGGACAAGCTGGATCTGCCCCTGATGGTTTCCAAAAACACCTCCCAGTTTGAAACCGGTTTTACCGTTTCCATTGAAGCCAAGCGGGGGGTGACCACCGGTATTTCCGCGGCTGACCGGGCTCATACCATTCTGACCGCCCTGGCCGATGATGCCCGGCCGGACGACCTGGTCCGGCCGGGCCATGTTTTTCCCTTGCGGGCCCGGCGCGGCGGGGTTATTGTCCGGGCCGGTCAGACGGAAGGGTCGGTCGACCTGGCCCGGCTGGCCGGCTTGAAGCCGGCCGGCGTTATCTGTGAAATCATGGACGAGGATGGCACCATGGCCAGGATGCCGTCGCTGGAGGAGTTCAGCCAGACCCACGGCATCGGCATCTGCACCATCAAGGATTTGATCGAGTACCGGATGCGGACCGAATCCTTTGTGAAGCGGGTGGTGGAGACGTCGATTCCCTCCTGTTACGGCGGTGATTTCAAAATTATGGTTTACGAAAATGAAATGGAAGATTTTCAGCATATCGCCCTGGTCAAAGGCCGGATCAACGCAGAGGAACCGGTCCTGGTGCGGGTACACTCAGAGTGCCTGACCGGAGATATTTTCGGATCACTGCGGTGCGATTGCGGCAATCAGCTGCACAAGGCCATGAAGATGATCGAAGAAGCCGGCTCGGGCGTGGTCCTCTATGTCCGGCAGGAGGGCCGGGGTATCGGCCTGGTCAACAAATTAAGGGCTTATAATCTGCAGGACAAGGGGCTGGACACGGTCGAGGCCAATGAAGAGCTGGGCTTTCGCGCCGACCTTCGTGATTACGGAGTCGGAGCCCAGGTACTGGCCGATCTGGGCGTTAAAAAAATGCGCCTGATTACCAATAATCCCAAAAAAATCGTTGGCCTGGAAGGATATGGCTTGACCGTGGTGGAACAGGTGCCCATTGAGATAGAGCCCAATAAGCACAATAAAGGTTATCTGGAATGCAAAAAATTGAAAATGGGACATACCCTTAATCTGGACACCATCCCCTGACCCGGTGGTCGGGTTAGCGCCCTGATTTTCAGGCGGAATTATGGTATCACTTGTTAATTGCGAAACGGGGAGGAACTTTCATGCCAAACATAATTGAAGCCGGGCTTACAGCCGAGGGAAAAAGCTTCGCGCTGGTAGCCGGTCGGTTTAATGATTTTATCACCGACCGGTTGGTCGCGGGCGCGTTGGACGCGCTGGTCAGGAACGGCGCCGCGGAAGAGGCCATCAGCATCGTCAAGGTGCCCGGGGCTTTTGAAATCCCGCTGGTGGCCAGGCAGCTGGCGTCCAAAGGTGATTACGACGCCATTATCTGCCTGGGCGCGGTTATCCGTGGCTCGACGCCGCATTTTGATTATATCAGCGCCGAGGTAACCAAGGGCGTGGCCCAGGTCAGCCTGGAATTTTCCCGGCCGGTCATTTTCGGGATTATCACTACCGATACTATTGAACAGGCGATTGAACGGGCCGGGACCAAGGCCGGCAACAAGGGCTGGGACGCCGCGATGGCAGCCATCGAAATGGCCAATCTGATTGAAATAATTAAATAGCGTCCATTTTGGATGGACACTAAATAACCGGGCGTGAAATAATATGGCGGGCAGGCGGAGGTCGCGGATTCTGGCGTTACAGTTTCTTTTTGTTGAGGATTTAAATTCCTGGGAGGCGTTTGACGCGGAGCTGGACATGTTTTCCGGTCGATATCGCCTGTCGCCGGAGGAATACCCCCATTTTTTTACCCTGGTGCGGGGTGTTTACGCCAAATTATACGAACTTAACAATCTTATTCTGGAACATTCCCAAAACTGGAAAATGACCCGCATGTCCGGGGTTGATCGGAATCTGATGCGCATTGCCGTCTATGAAATGATTTCCTGCGATGATGTTCCGGCCACGGTGGCCATCAACGAAGCCATTGAAATAGCCAAACGTTTCAGCACGGAGGATGCCGGGGCTTTTATCAACGGGGTTCTGGACAGTATCGCCAAGAAGCTTCAGCTGTAATAAATATAAAAAAATCTTTAATTTATCGAGACACAAGGAGATGCTTATGCAAGCCAGGAAAATTATGTTGACCGAAGATGAAATGCCGCGGCAGTGGTATAATATTCTTGCGGATATTAAAATGAACCCCCCTCTGGGACCGGACGGTAAGCCCATTGGTCCTGATGACCTGGCGCCGGTATTTCCCATGAACCTGATCGAGCAGGAAGTCAGCACGGAACGGTGGATTGATATTCCCGAGGAAATCCTGGGGGTTTTAAAAATATGGCGGCCGGCGCCCCTGGTCCGCGCCCTGGGTCTGGAAAAAGCCCTGGGCACCCCGGCTAAAATTTATTACAAGAACGAATCCGTAAGCCCGCCCGGCAGCCACAAGCCCAACACCGCCGTGGCGCAAGCCTATTATAACAAGGAATTCGGGATCAAGCACATGACCACGGAAACCGGGGCGGGACAATGGGGCAGCGCCCTGGCTTTTGCCTGCGCCCAGTTCAAGCTGGATTGCAAAATATACATGGTCCGCATCAGTTTTGATCAGAAACCATACCGCAAATCAATGATGGGTGTCTGGGGCGGCCAGTGTATCCCCAGTCCCAGCAATACCACCCAGGCGGGTCGGGACGTTCTGGCTCGTGATCCGGATACCCCGGGCAGCCTCGGGATTGCCATCAGTGAAGCCATTGAAGCCGCCGTTGGTGACGAGTCCGGCCAGACCCGTTATTCTCTCGGCAGTGTTCTTAATCATGTCATGATGCATCAGACCATTATCGGCCTGGAAGCCAAAAAGCAGCTGGAAAAGGTCGGTGATTATCCGGACGTTATCATCGGCTGCGCCGGCGGCGGCAGCAATTTCGCGGGACTGGCCTATCCCTTTATTCTGGACAAGATCAACGGCAAGGAGATTGACATTTATCCCGTGGAACCCCTGGGTTGCCCCACCATGACCAGGGCGCCCTTTGTTTATGATCACGGCGATACGGCCCGCTATACGCCGCTTCTGCCCATGCACAGCCTGGGACACGCCTTTGTGCCGCCTCCCTTTCATGCCGGCGGACTGCGCTACCATGGCATGGCGCCCACCGTCAGCCAGCTCATCTGCCAGAAGCTGGTGGAACCAAAATCAATACCACAGCTGAAGTCTTACCAAGCCGGGGTGTTGCTGGCCAGGACCGAAGGCATTATTCCGGCCCCGGAAACCAATCACGCCCTGGCCGCGGTCATTGATGAAGCCAACAAGGCCAAAGAAGAGGGCAAGGAAAAGGTCATTCTGTTTAACTGGAGCGGACACGGACTGATCGACCTGGCCGGTTATGAGAAGTATTTTGCCGGTGAACTGGCCGATATTTCCATGTCCGACGAAGAAATAGAAGCTGCTGAAAAGGTCTTTGCCGATTATCCGAAGCCGGACGCCAATTTGTCCTGATGGGTCGCGGCCGGGAATTTCGCTGGTCCGGATCTTTCGCCTTTCGCTGAGGCCGGGTCGGGACCGGCAGCCGCGCCAAATCGACACGGGCAATATGTGACCCGGAAATTCCCGGCCGGCTTCATCGGCTGCCTTCATATTGATAAAAGAGGGAAACATGCCGCCAGACCCGGAAAGGCGCTGCCCCAGACTGGGCCACCAGGTGCCGTTCAGCTATTGCCTCGGCTGCGGTGAGGGTGGTGAGCCCTGCTGGAAGGTGGCCGACTGTTGGTGGGAATCTTTTGATATCGTTTCCTTTCTGAAGGATAATTATCCGGAGCCGGTGGTGACCAGGCTGCTCACGGCCCGGCCGCCTTCCAAGGTTTCCAGCCTGGTGACGCTGATTGAACAGGCCAGGCAGAGAATTAAAAAATGAGAGGTTCAGGTCAAAGTCTTTGCTGGCCGGTTGCGTGCCGGGGATTTTTAACCAGGCCATCATTAATAAGGGGGTTGTTGTGATTATTGAAAAACTGGAAGTAGGCATGATCATGGCCAATTGTTATATTGTTGGTTGTGAAGAGACGCGGCAGGCCGCCGTGATCGATCCGGGAGATGAGGCCGATCGGATATTCCACACGCTTTCGGAACATAAATTGACGGTAAAGTATCTTATCAATACCCATGGCCATTTTGATCACGTCAGCGCCAATAAGCCGCTTAAAAAGGCCACTGAGGCGGAGTTGTTGATCCACGCCGCCGATGCCCCCATGCTGACCGGGTTGTCTGAAATGGCTTCGGCTTTCGGCATGTCGGCGGAAAATTCCCCGCCACCGGACCGGACTCTGTCTGAGGGCGATGTGATTACCTTTGGCACGGTCAATCTGAAGGTTATTTACACGCCGGGCCATTCCCCGGGAGGAATTACCTTATATACCGACGGCAAGGCCTTTGTCGGCGATACTCTTTTTGCCGGTTCCATCGGACGGACCGACTTTCCCGGGGGTGATTTTGATACCCTTATTTCATCCATTCAAAAGAAATTGTTTCCCCTGGGAGACGATGTTATCGTTTTTTGTGGTCATGGCCCGGAAACCACCATCGGCCGGGAGCGACAATCCAATCCTTTCGTAATGATGCCTTGATCGGAAGTTTCAGCCCGGATATTTCCATGCTGACGGGAGCCCACCCGACAGCAGGCAACTGATTTTTCGCGAGCGGGTCGGCAGGTGGTGGATATGATCATCTATCCCGAACAACCCAGCTTGACATAAACCGGTCCGGTCGGTTATAATAAAAAATTATGTTTATCCCGAAAAACAGGGTTTTTGAGCGGTTCGGGCGAGTCGTTCCTGGTTGGCCTGGCCGGGTCAGCAGGCTGGCCGGAAATCAGATGGTAAAATCAAAGAAAGTATCGCCTTGGCCATGAACAACAAACAAGCGTCAGTCCAGATTATCTGGGGGGTATTGCTGGCGCTGGCCGGAGTCGGGGTTATTGTCCGGGTTTATTTGTTGGGAGAAACCCTGGACGCCTTTGCCGATCACCCTGCCACAGCTGTTTTTATTCGTGTCTGCCTGGTTATCATGTCGGTCATGCTGATCGGGGGTGGTATAAAAAAAATATACACCCATGGAAAATATCTGAAAACAAAATGACGGCCTGGTGAAGTCCCCTGTCGGCCTGAGCCCGCTTAAGCGGTGGAATCGCAGCCAGCACAAACCAGGTGGCCAGGTTTGACGAGGCCGTTAAAAACAGTCGTTTTCGCCGACACCGGGGCGTCCTTCCGGCCGGGCGGCGGCAGTAAATTCAACCAATATCATGGTAAAAAGGACGTGATTATGGCTGTTTCGGTTACCTCAGAGGATACAGGTGTTGATGACGCCTACAAACAGCGGGTCAAGGAAGTAAATAAAAAGATATTTGCCGCCTCCAACCTGGATGAGCTTCTGATTGATCTCAAGGATGATATTTTAGGCCTTTTTAGCGCCGAGCGAATTACCATCTATTACGTTGATGGTATCAAGCGGGAACTGGTTTCCAGGTATAAATCCGGGGCCGAAGTCGAGGAAATCCGGGTGCCGCTTTCATCGGAGAGCATCGCGGGTTGCGCCGCTCAAAAGCAGAAAATTCTCAATATCAAGGATGTTTATGATAAACGGGAGTTGACCCATATTGATCCCGCCCTTAATTATGATGATCGCTGGGATAAGCGCACCGGCTTTACCTCCAGGCAGATGCTGGTGGCGCCGATTGTTTTCAAGAAGATGCTGATCGGCGCCATTCAGCTGATAAATTGCAAAGAGAAAAAGCAGTTCAGCGAGGAGGATGAAAAAAATCTGGCCGATCTGGCTGAAACAATGGGGATCGGTCTTTATAATCAGAAAAAAATGGCGGCTGCTAAGAAAGGCCGGGGGAAGTTTGATTATCTGCTCGAAAATCACATTGTTACCCAGAAAGAATTGAAAAATGCCACGGCCGCGGCCAGGGAGGCCAAAACGACCGTCGAAGAGATCCTGATCAAGGAGTACAATGTTCCCAAGAATGAAATCGGGGAATCTCTGTCCAAATATTATGATACCCC